>NZ_WPDC01000038.1:0-33730 GCF_035615595.1 Vibrio sp. R-1
ACCATCCACGGTTTTTGCCAACGCATGCTGACGCAAAATGCGTTTGAATCGGGCAGTCGCTTTGAAAATGAGTTCGTCACCGATGAAAGTCGCCTCAAAGCGCAAGTGGTGGCCGATTATTGGCGAAGACAGTTCTACCCTTTGCCCATTTCACTCGCGAGCGAAGTGCGCCGCTTATGGCCGGCACCTGCTGCGCTGTTGGCTGAGATTGCAGGTTATCTTTCTGGGCCGCCAGTCAAACTGACCACGCCTTTGATGGAAGGGGATTTGGCCGCGCTGCAACAAGCGCAGATAGCGCGCATTTGCGAGATTAAGCAGCACTGGTTAGCGGAGCGAGAGGAGATTGAGCCCGCCGTAACTGGCTCTGACCTGCACAAAAATAGCCAAAATGCGCTGCTACGTCGTTTGCCGATTCTGGATGCTTGGGCGCAAAGTGAAACGCACGATCTGCACGTGCCGTCAGAGCTTGAAGAGTTCACCCAAAGCGGGTTGCTTGCCAAATCAAAGAAAGGCAATCCGCCACAATTAGCGCTGTTTGAACGAATAGAAGCATTTTTTGCTGAGCCTGTGTCACTCAAAACACCACTTTTGGTGCATGCGATTCATCACTGTCGTCACTGGTTGGCGAAAGCCAAATCCACCCATCATTGGCTTTCGTTTGATGACTTACTGACTCAACTCAGCGCTGCGCTCGATAATGATGAGCAAGGGCTATTGGGCGAGCGGATCCGCTCGCTGTATCCGGTGGCGATGATCGACGAATTCCAAGATACCGACCCGCTGCAGTACAGCATTTTCAGTCGGCTGTATCTGGACCATCCGCAGTGTGGCTTGTTGATGATCGGCGACCCGAAACAGGCGATTTACGCCTTCCGTGGCGCCGATATTTTTACTTACATCAAAGCGCGCAATCAGGTGAGTGCACACTACACCTTGGGTACGAATTGGCGCTCCAGCGCGGCTATGGTGGCGGCTGTGAACCAAGTGTTCAGCTTTGCGACGCATCCGTTTATTTACAGTGATGACATTCCCTTTCAGCCCGTGGCGGCAAGCCCTGGTGCTGATAAACGCCATTGGTCACTGGAGGGGCAAGTACAACCAGCCTTGACCTATTGGTGGCCGGAAGATCTCGATAAACCACAAAGCAAAACCGATTACTACGCGCAAATGGCCGAGGCGTGTGCGGCGCAAATTCAGCACATTTTGACTGCTTCGGCCTCTGGCGCGGCAACCTTTCATCGCGGCGAGGCGATTGAAGCGGGCGATCTGGCGGTGCTGGTGCGTACCGGTAATGAAGCGCGCATGGTGCGTGATGCGCTCAGTCAGCAAGGCATCGCCAGTGTTTACCTTTCCAACCGTGACAGCGTGTTTGCCAGCGATGTGGCGCAAGATATTGAACGCTTGCTGCTCGCCGTGTGGCAGCCAGAAGATGAACGCTTGCTCCGTGCGGCCATCGCCTCGAATCTGTTTGCGTTAACCGCCAGCGAGCTGGATGCGCTGAATAACGATGAAAACGAATGGGAACAGTTAATTGCCGAATTTCGTCAATATCGCCGCTTGTGGAGCGAGCGCGGCGTATTGCCGATGCTGCGGGCGGTATTAACTCAGCGCCACATCGCCGAGCGTTGGCTGACGGAAAGTGAAGGTGAGCGCTGGCTCACCGATTATCTGCACATCAGCGAACTCTTGCAGCAAGCGACGCGTGAGATCGATAGCGATCAGGGCTTACTGCGTTTTCTGACTCAGGCGATGGCGGATGCTGCCCAAGGATTGGGGGGCAGTGATGAGCAGATCCAGCGTCTCGAATCTGAGCGGCGTCTGGTGCAGATTGTCACCATCCACAAATCAAAAGGGCTTGAGTACCCGCTGGTGTTTTTGCCGTTTGTGATGAGCTATCGCGAGAGCAGTGAAGGCAAATATTACGATACTGAATCGGCCACTACTTGGGTCGATTTAACCGGCAATGAAGAGGCGTTAGCCAAAGCCGATCAAGAACGTTTGGCAGAAGATTTACGCTTGCTGTATGTGGCGCTCACTCGCGCAGTGTATGGCTGTTTTATTGGGATTGCGCCGCTGCGCAACGGCAATTCGAGCCAAGAGCCGACCTCGGCGCATCGTAGTGCGATGGGGTTTCTGCTGCAAGATGGTCAAGAAGGTGGTATCGCGGATCTGCAGCAAGCGCTGCTTAAACAGTGTGAAAACTTGCCAGATGTCGTGCAATGCCCGCCACCGAAGCGTTTCGAACAAGCGTATCAGCCACCCCAATTGGACGAGCGAGAGCTGACTGCCCGTGAGTTAAGCCAAGCGATTGATCGCCGCTGGCGAGTGACCAGTTACTCAGGCTTGGTGATGCAATCAAGTCATGCTCGTCACGATCCTTTGCAAGAGTTTCCCTTGCTTGAAGTGGGCGGTTTTGATCTTGAGAGCGCGCAAGAGCGTGATGGCGCGGCGCTGGAATCTGTCGAGCGCTCGATTTTCAATTTCCCGCGTGGTGCACGCCCTGGCACGTTTTTGCATTCGCTGTTTGAAGAGGTGGATTTTCAGCAATCGGCGCACAGTGAACCCAATACTAAAATCATCCTTGATTTGATGGAAAGTGAGCAGATTGAAGCCGAGTGGCTGCCGGTGTTGCAACAGTTGGTTGACACCGTATTGAGCACGCCACTGGATGGTAAAGCGCTGCGCTTACAACAAATTATGGCCGCCCAGCGTCTGACCGAGTTGGAGTTTTTACTGCCAATCGAAGTGTTGGATGCGCCAACCCTGAATCGCATCACCCAGCGCCATGATCCGTTTTCGGCACAGGCGGGCGATCTCGGTTTTCACTCAGTACAAGGCATGCTCAAAGGCTTTATCGATCTGGTGTTTCAATATCAAGGGCGCTATTACGTGCTGGACTGGAAATCCAACCATTTAGGTGACGATCCAGCGGCGTATCATCCACAGCGTTTGGGCTGTGCGATGGCCGATCACCGCTACGATCTGCAATACCAAATTTACGCGTTAGCGCTGCATCGCTTTTTGCGCAGCCGTTTAGCCCATTACCATTACGAGCAGCATTTCGGCGGCGTGTTTTATCTCTTCTTACGCGGGATGGATGGGCGCACTGATCAAGGTGTGTTCCATACCAAGCCAAGCTTGGCCTTGTTAGATGAGTTGGATGGATTGATTGCAGGGCGTGAATTGGCACAAAGAGCGAGTAAAGCTGGGCAGATGGAGCTTGATTTATGATGTTTTGGGATAGTGAAGTAGCGAAACGTCTGCTGGCACAAGGCGCGCTGCGTCCTTTGGATGTGCAGTTTGCCCGCTTTATTGGTAAACAAGCCGCATTGGCAGGGCACAACGCTGCAGAAAGTGAGCTTTTGAGTGTACTGAGCGCGGCGCTCAGTGCAGAACTTGGGCGTGGACACATCTGTTTGCCACTGTGGGATGCACAGGGTAATCGTTGCGATCTAGCGGCGCTGATTGGCCTTTATGGTGAAGCGAGTTTGCAGCACAGTGAACGCTGGTTAGCGGTAGACTGGCAAGCCTTACTGCAAGCCTCGCCGTTGGTGGGGCAACAAGGTGAAGCTGTGCCGTTAATGTTTGATGGTGCAAGGCTCTATCTGCATCGCTACTGGTATTATGAAAAGCAACTGGCGGCGCGATTGACTAAGTTGGCCGCACCCCAACGTTTAAGCCCTGCTGAACTGGCTAACTTGCGTGAACGCCTGAATACCTTATTTGCCCGCGACTATTTAGGCTTGTGGCAAGCACTACAACAAAAGCCGCTAAGTTCGGTCGAGCGGATTCAACTGCTGAATGATCGACTGGATGTGGTGAAGTCGGATGCGCTGGATTGGCCAGCGATTGAAGCTGTGGTCGAAAAAGCGCAGCGTGCGGCGGATTTGCAAGCTTTAGAGCAGCTTATTCCGCTTACTCACTGCTTAAACTGGCAAAAAGTGGCGGCGGCCGTCGCGCTGACGCGCCGTTTTGCGGTGATATCCGGTGGGCCGGGAACCGGCAAAACCACCACAGTGACCAAGCTTCTGGCGGCGCTGATTAGCCAAAGCATGGCGCAAGGTAAAGTGCCAGAGATCAAATTGATTGCTCCAACCGGTAAAGCCGCGGCACGCTTAACCGAATCGATGGGTAAAGCGGTGAGTCAGCTGGCGATAGAGCCTGAGATCGCCGCGGCGATCCCAAGCACTTCCAGCACCATTCACCGTTTGCTTGGCGCGATTCCGGGTAGTGCTGAATTTCGTCATCACGCCCGCAATCCACTCCATCTTGATCTGTTGGTGGTCGATGAAGCGTCCATGGTCGATCTGCCTTTGATGGTGAAACTGGTCGAAGCGTTGCCGAAGCACGCTCGTTTGATTTTGCTCGGCGATAAAGATCAGTTGGCCTCGGTAGAAGCAGGGGCGGTGCTTGGTGATATTTGTACCTTCCTGAACCAAGGTTACGGCAATGAGCAGGGCGCGCAGTTGGCTGAACTGACTGGGTTTGCCTCTTTGCGCCAAACTGCCAGTAAGACGGTGAATCCGGTGGCGGATTGCTTATGTATGCTGCAAAAAAGCTACCGTTTTGATGCGCGATCTGGCATTGGTCAATTGGCGAAAGCGATCAACAGTGGATCTTCGGCGCGCGTTGAAGCGGTGTGGCAACAGTCGTTCAGCGATATTGAACATTTTGCCCTTAGTGGCGAGCATTATCAGCAACTGCTGCAAACCTTAGTGCAGGCTTATCGTCCTTATCTGAATTTGCTCAATCAATCGACTGAGCAATTTGAGTCGACAAAGCAAACCATGCTCATACTTGCCAAATCAGCACTTGATGCGTTCAGTCGCTGCCGATTGCTTTGTGCGCTGCGTGAAGGCGATTTTGGAGTGATGGGGCTGAACACTCGTATCGAACGGGCGTTGAATGCTCACAAGCTGATTAAAACGCAAGAAGAGATCTGGTATCACGGGCGGCCGATCATGGTCACGCGTAACGATCATGGCTTGGGGTTATACAATGGTGATATCGGTTTGTGTATGCGCGATCGTGAAGATGAGCAGGGCAGACTGAAAGTCTATTTTGAGCTGCCGGATGGCAGCATCAAAGCCGTGTTACCGAGCCGAGTCCCGCAACATGAAACCGCGTATGTGATGACCATACATAAATCGCAAGGCAGCGAATTTGATTTAACCTTGCTGATTTTACCGCCGGATTACAGTCCGATCCTGACGCGTGAGTTAGTTTACACGGGGATCACAAGGGCTAAAAAACAGCTCAAATTGTATTGTGATAATCAAATATTGCAGCGGGCAATTAAAGTGAAAACCCAACGGGCGAGTGGCTTAGTGGCAAGGTTGGAGCAGTAAATGCTCCGCCATTCCGTGGCGGCACAGCGTTAAAGGTTGGCAAAAGCTTTAGTAAAGGTGATGCTGCGGATCTGGTAACGTTCGCGAGATTGGATCAGAAACGTTTTGAGATTATCACTGACGGGAAATACGCAGTGTACATCAAGCCCTGATAGGAACTCGGCGTCAGCCATGTCCCAAAAGCTTTGTAGAGAGTTGCAAATAACAGTTTTCATAGACGATTTTGCTCTTAGATACGTAATGTACTCATAAAAGCAATCCATGCGTGAATTGAGAAAGATCTCAAGCGTCAAATCCTGACTCGATAATTGAACAACATTTAATCAAACGCGCGCATTCTACCGATCTCTCTCACAAAATAAAAGCGAAAATCGAAGAAAAAAGATGCAACAATATGCATCTTTTGTTCACTTCTGTTCACACGCTTTTCAACCTGTTGAATTTAAAGCTGCAGCATCAAAATTTTTGAGCGGCGTTGGTAGTTGTATAAGCTCTTTTTCGCCATCGGTAGCGCTTCGACATCGACTTCATTGAAACCTTGCTCACGGAACCAGTGTGTGCTGTGAGTGGTTAGCACAAATAGGTGACGAATGCCCATTTGCTTGGCTTGATGCTTGCTGTGCACCAATAAATGCAATCCACGGTGGCCATCACGGTATTCGGGATGAATCGCGACACAAGCCATCTCAGCCATGCGTTCTTCTGGATAAGGGTAGAGTGCCGAGCAACCAATCACTAAACCATCTTTGTCGATGATGGTGAATTTATGGATCTCTTGCTCCAACTGTTCACGAGAACGGCGTACCAGAATGCCTTGTTCTTCCAACGGACGAATCAAATCAAAAATACCGCCGATATCATCAATCGTGGCTTGGCGGATCTGCTCCGCACTCGCCATTACGATCTGGGTGCCGATACCATCAAACGAGAACAGCTCTTGGATTAATGCACCATCTTCTTTGTAACTCACCAAGTGACTGCGCGGCACACCCGCGCGGCAGGCTTTTAAAGCGGCGCGCAAAAAACGCATGGTGCTGAAACACTCTTCATCATCTGGCGCGCACTCTTGCTCCATGTTTTTGACTAGGCGTTCAACATCGCTTGGGAAGAGTTCGGCAATCGCGTTGCCTTTGGTATCGATGATCCCTTGCTGTGGGCAAAAACCGATCAGCTTGTCGGCTTTAAGTTTTATCGCCACTTGGGTCGCCACTTCCTCAGAAAGTAGATTGAAACACTCACCAGTGACAGAGCTAGCAATCGGGCCAAGCAGCACAATCGAGCCTAAATCCAACATGCGGTTGATGCCTTCCACATCAATCCGGCGAATGCGCCCGCTGTGGCAGTAATCGACACCTTCATCTATACCTAGTGGTTGAGAGATGATGAAATTGCCGCTCACAACGTTGAGTTGAGTGCCCGCCATTGGCGTATTGTTGAGGCTCATTGAAAGACGCGCAGTGATCGCGTGTTGTAGTTGTCCGGCGGCTTGCATCACTAAGCCGAGTGAGGATTCATCAGTGATCCGCACACCTTTGTGGTATGGCGTATCACGTTGATTTTTTTCAAGGATTTGATTGATTTGTGGCCGAGCTCCGTGCACGAGTACCACTTTAACGCCAAGGCTGTGCAGCAGAGCGATATCGCTGATGATGTTAGGAAAATTTTTATCGGCAATCGCTTCTCCTCCCAGCATAACGACCATGGTTTTCCCACGGTGGGCATTAACGTAGGGCGCTGACTGGCGAAATCCTTTGACGAGAGCGGTACTGCGAATTTTCACGGCTGAACATCCTTGGTGTTTAAATATGCGCAAATAATGACTTTTTATTCTTTGTTGGGCAAGTGGTTTTTTATATGACCGATAGAATCCTTGGTTTATTGCAGACCCGTTTATTGCAAGCCCTATGGGGCAAAATAAATGGGATGTAAAGCAGAAGGATGACAAAAGTATGAACAGTAAGGTTGAACGCTGCATCAATCTGTATGAGCAGTGCAGTTAATGGTGCAAAGCCTCGCCCCAAGAGGCTGGATAAAGTGAGATAAGCGGTATGGCAAAAACGGAAAGCAAAAGTAAAGCCTTGAGTAAAGAGCGTTTACTGCTCTTGATCGCGATTTTAGGCACCTCCTACGTTTTGATGCTGTACAGCAACATCTTTGGTCGTCTGCAAGAGCAGTGGTTTCCTAAGTCTGAGCTGTATGGGATATGGGTTGAGCAGAATGTTGCCCCTTATGCGGCACAAAAAATCACCATTGGCACTCAAGGTATTGTGCTGAATGGGCGTTTAGTCACCACCCATTTTAACTACGATGGCGCTCGACTCGAATTTACGGTGAATGGGCAGCCGTATCAGTTTGAGATCATGCTGGAGAAAAAGCAGATGAAACAGCGTTCGTCCGCTAACTATCAGCCGGTTTATCAATTGTCAGAAAAAGTAAAAAATAATCGCTATTAATCAAACGCCAATTGCACTGTTTCACTGACTTTGTCATGCTCTTGGCAAACATAAACCATGGATCTCTTTTGTGAGTAAACGTCTTCTTTCTCTCGCCAGTTTGGCACTGCTGTTTGGTTGTGCTCAGCAACCTAACGATCGTGCTCAGCAATACCAACAACAAACTTTTCCACACATTTTGAATCGTGCCGATGTGGTTGAATCCAATAAGCCGCGTGACTATACCGAATTCAGCAAACAGAGTGAGTTGGTCGTGCAAGGATCAGCCTCCATGGCCAAGATCTATCGACCGCTGTATGAACAACTGAATGAGTGGGTTCTGCAAAGCGGAGATCCTGCCACTTTAGCGCAATTTGGTATTCAAGCAGCGCAGTTAGGTGGTGGGGATAAGCAAGGTAACGTATTGTTTACTGGCTATTTTTCCCCTGTGATTGAGCTGCGTCATCAACCCGACAGCGTGTTTAAATATCCGGTTTACGGCTTGCCAAAATGCAACAAAAACTGCCCCACTCGAGCGGAGATTTACCAAGGTGCGCTGGAAGGTCAAGGCTTAGAATTGGGTTATGCGGAGAACTTGATCGATCCTTTCATCATGGAAGTGCAGGGCAGTGGCTTTGTTCACTTTGGGGATGACGATACTTTGGAATACTTCGCTTACGCGGGTAAAAATAACAAGGCTTACGTCAGCATTGGTAAAGTGTTGATTGAACGCGGTTTGGTTGAGCGCGAGAAAATGTCGCTCAAAGCGATCAAAGATTGGGTGCTGGCCAACGATGAAGCAACCGTACGTGAACTGCTTGAGGAAAACCCTTCCTTCGTATTTTTCAAACCCAGCGCCGCGGCACCTGTGAAGGGCAGCGCCGGGATTCCTTTATTGCCGATGGCATCGGTTGCAGGGGATCGTTCTATCCTCCCAATGGGGACGCCGATTCTAGCGGAAGTCCCCCTGCTGAATGCCGATGGCACTTGGTCTGGCGCACATCAACTGCGTTTGTTGATTGTGCTTGATACAGGCGGTGCTGTGAAACAAAACCATCTCGACTTGTACCACGGTATGGGACCACGTGCAGGGTTAGAAGCGGGGCACTATAAGCACTTTGGCCGAGTGTGGAAACTCGGGTTAGAAAACTCGCCTACCCAAGCACCATGGGCATTGCCGCCGGAAAAACAGCAATAGTTTTTCCTGATATTGTGCCGGTAGCAAACTGGACATTTTTGTGAAGAGTGCGTATAAATCGCACTCTTTATTTTTCAGCTAGAGTGGAAATGTGGTTATGCGTGAACTCGATACTCCTGCCTCCGACAGTTACAACCAACGTTTTGGTGGTACGCGCCGTTTGTATGGTTATAACGAAGTCGACATTTTACGTGCCGCGCACGTGTGTGTGATTGGGATTGGTGGTGTCGGTTCATGGGCGGTAGAAGCTCTGGCGCGCACTGGTATTGGTGAGTTGACGTTGATTGATATGGATGATGTGTGTGTCACTAACATCAACCGTCAAATCCATGCCATGACCGGGACGATTGGCAAAAGCAAAATTGAAGTGATGGCGGAGCGCGTTAAGCTCATCAATCCAGAGTGCAAAGTCAATTTGGTGGATGACTTCATCACGCCGGATAATCAACATCTTTATCTCAATAAATCGTTTGATTATGTGTTGGATGCAATTGATAGCTTGAAAGCCAAAGCTTCTCTTCTGGCTTACTGCCGCAGCAACAAAATAAAAGTGATCACTGTAGGTGGTGCGGGCGGACAAACCGATCCAACGCAAATCACCGTGGCCGATTTGACCAAGACGATTCAAGATCCACTGGCGAAAAAGCTCAAAGATCGCCTGCGTCAGCACCATAACTTCCCAACCAATCCAGCGCGTAAATTTGGAATTGATTGTGTGTTCTCGACCGAGCAACTCAAATACCCACAAGCCGATGGTTCGGTATGCGCGACCAAATCAACCGCAGAAGGTCCAAAACGTATGGATTGCGCCAGCGGATTTGGCGCTGCGACGGTAGTGACCGCGACGTTTGGTTTTGTCGCGGTGGCGCGCATCGTCGATAAACTGATTCAAAAGCATAAAGTGAAGGTGTGAGGGCATGATGAGTCCATTTCCCGCTCATCCCTTTGGTGATGACATTAATGCACAAACCGTCTTAGAAACCATGCAAACATTGCACGGTTGGGAAGACCGTTATCGCCAGATCATCCAATGGGGCAAACTGCTGCCTGTGATGCCAGAAGCGCTGAAAAGTGAGCAAGTTCTTGTCTCGGGCTGTGAAAGTGAAGTCTGGCTAGTGGCAGAGCAGCAAGGTGAGCAGTGGTTTTTCTGCGCTGATTCCGATGCGCGGATTGTGCGCGGTTTGATTGCGATTGTGTTGGCGGCACTGAATGGCAAAACGTCTGCAGAAATTAGCGCGTTTTCTATGGATGACTACTTTGCCGAGCTTGGCTTGCTGGCGCATTTAAGCCCATCACGCGGTAATGGGTTGCAAGCGATTGTGGCGACGATTCAGGCCAAAGCGCATCACTAACGACATACTTTTTCCAAGCAAAAGAGCCTCATAACTCTGAGGCTCTTTTGCTATCAGTTCTGCCGATGTTTACAGTAAATCGACCGCTTTATGGATGGCGGCGATCAAGCGTTCCACCTCTTCTGCGCTGTTGTACACTCCGAAAGAAATTCGCACCGTCCCTTTTACGCCAAACGCATCCATCAAAGGATGAGCACAATGATGCCCCGCACGAACGGCAATTCCTTGTTGATCGAGTAAGGTGGCGAGGTCTTGATGATGTACGCCATCCATCACTAAGCTCAGCACACTGGCGTTAGGCTGATAACCGAGCACGCGAATATCATCGATTTGCGAAATAGCTTGGTAAGCTTGCTGTTGCAGTTGGTGTAAGTGCGCTTCCACGGCGGCTCGATCAAGACTTTGATACCAGTCAATCGCGGTGGCCAGAGCAATGGCACCTGCCACATTCGGCGTGCCTGCTTCAAATTTTCCGGGCAAGCCGGTAAAGGTTGTACCATCAAACGAGACCTTTTCAACCATCTTGCCGCCGCCATGCCAAGGTGGCATGGCTTCTAAAAGCGCCGTTTTGCCGTACAACACACCAATCCCTGCTGGCGCATACAGCTTATGGCCCGAGAATACATAGAAATCCGCATCCAGCGCGCGAACGTCTACGGTTTCATGGACTATGCCTTGAGCGCCATCGATCACCACAATCGCGCCTTGTTGATGTGCGGCTTGGATGACTGCTTCAATCGGCTGGCGAGTTCCCGTGACATTGGTGATATGGGCTAGGGCAACGATTTTGCAGCGTGGTGACAGCAATTGCCGAAAGGCAGCAAGGCCAAATTCACCCGTTGTTGTCATCGGGATTTTGACCACTTTCGCGCCCGTTTGCTCAGCGACCATTTGCCACGGCACGATATTGGCGTGGTGTTCAGTTTCACTGACCAGAATCTCATCGCCAGCTTGTAATGTGCTGCGGGCATAACTTTGTGCAATGAGGTTGAGTGCTTCGGTAGCACCGCGCGTCCAGATAATATTTTTGCTGCTTGGCGCACCAATAAATTGCGCGACTTGCTCACGCGCGCCTTCAAATTGGCTGGTGGCTTGCGCCGTCAAACTGTGGCTACCGCGATGTACATTGGCATTGTGCTGGCTGTAGTAGTGGCTGATGGCATCAATCACACATTGTGGTTTTTGTGTAGTGGCCGCACTGTCGAGATAGACCAGCGGGTTACCGTTGACGATTTGTTGCAGCGCCGGAAACTGCGCGCGGATTGCATCAAGATTGAGCATCAATAAAACCTGAAAGTTCGGTCAGTTGTTGAGGATGAAGAACCATGGGGGCGGCAACGTGTTGCGCCAATTCCACGCCTGCGAGCAGTGCAATCATGGCGAGCGCAAACTCCAGCGCGGTGCCTGGCCCTTGGCTGGTGAGTAAATGTTGCGTGGCATAATAACAGACGCGCTGACGACTCAGACGCTCTGAAGGAATATGCTCAAAAAAGTTGGGGTGACAAGTCATGCGTGCGCCGACAAATTTCTGCTGTTTGGCGAAAACCAGTGCAGGTGTCGCGCAAATCGCGGCAACCAGTTTGCCTTGTTGTGAGAATGCATCAATCTGTGCAAGTAGCGGTGTACTATCGGCAAAAGCTTGCGCTCCGCCCACACCTCCGGGCAGTGCCAGTGCATCAAACGCTTCTGCCGAGCACGCTTCAAGCGTCTGCTCTGCCGTCAGCCAAACACCCCGTGAGCCTTGCACTTGTAACTTGTCACCGACCGCTGCCATGGTGACCTGAAATCCTGCGCGCACCAAAGTATCGACGATGATGACAGTTTCCATCTCCTCGCTGCCATGGGCGACGGGGACGAGAATTCGTTTGTTCATGCCTTGCTCCAACTCTGCTCTAAGGTTTTGATTTGTTGATATAACTCGCTGTTTACCGGAGTTGCAATGCCATGCTGTTCGCCTTTGCGTACTACGTAACCGGTAATAAAGTCTATCTCGGTTGGACGTCGGTGGAAAACATCTTGATGCATGGAAGAGAGATTGGCCGCCGTAGCTTGGATAACTTGATAAACCCCATCACGCAGTGCTTCAGCCTCACCGCTTATCGCTTCTGCCTGCATAACGGCTGTCACCTCATCTAAAATGGCACTGATGATCGGCGTAAATTCAGGTGCAGCTAATGCACCGTTGGCGCATTGATGAATCGCGGTTAGCGGATTTATCGCGCAATTCACCGCGAGTTTGCGCCACAAAGCCTGTTGGATCTCTGGATTCCATGTCACTGGAGCGAGTGCGTGATTAAAAACGTCTGCGATAAAATCACAACGTGCACCGAGGGCATTAAAAGGACCCACTTGGGTTTGGCCAAATCCCGTATGACTCACTTGGTTGAGCGTGGCTTTTAGCGCGCCATGAGTGGTGGTTGCAAACAATACCGGAAAGTGAGTCAAAGATTCGCTTATGGCTTCAACGGCGCCCATACCATTGTGCATAAATAGCAAAATGGTTTCTCGATTCAGATGGGGGAGAAGGGGCAACAGAGCGGCTTCCACTTGCCAAACTTTGACGGTGATCAGCAGTAAATCGGCGTTGGCTAGAATCTCTAAACTTTGATTGCTGAACAGTACAGGCTCGCTATCGTCTAGCTGCAGCTCTAATGTTGGCTGAGATTGACGGCTCCAGAGTGCCACTTGGTGACCAGCACGATGCAGATGCAGTGCCCACAGAGAACCGACCGCACCCGGGCCAAGCACAACAATGTTCATCTCTATCCCCAATCGAAACTTAATGCGCCAAGGATAGCGAGGGGAGTTTTGAAAGCAATAAAAAATGGCGCGAAGTCGCGCCATTTTTACTGTTTAGGCTCTTTTCCTGTTTAGGAAGGAGCGTGCAGATGTCTACAATTAGAACTTGTAAGTTACTGCTACGTAGTGGCCAACGCCTGAAGAGTCAGCAACGGGTGCCCATGGTAGAGCTTCGCCATCTTTGAAACCGTATACGTTGTTGTAGAGTTTCAGGCCGTAACCCACCGCGAAGCGATCTGAGTGCCAGTAGAGTCCGTTAAACATCGCACCGCCGTTGCTGCTTTGGTATTTTGCATCATCTTTCATACCGAATTGGTAATCGATATAACCTTGGTAAGAGATGAATGAACCGTTCTCAAAGAAGTAGAAAGGTTTGAACCAGTTAGTCGAGATCTGGAAACCGTTCCAATCTTTTTGGTTTGAATCGTAAGTACCGTATAGGTTCAGGCCAACTTTGCCAAACCATGGAACCATGACGTCTGAACCCAGACCGACTTTTTGAGTGTTAACACCTGAGTTACCGCCCCATTCCATTAGAGTTGCAACGTACAATTCTTGAACTGGGCCGAAAGACAGATCTTTGCCAGTCAGAGCATCCAGAGACATACGTGGTGCAAACTTCATGAAGATTTTTTCTGCGCCGTTTTTGTCGCTGCCTTTATCTGAGGTCAGGTTGAACACGTCAACGTAACCGTACAGATCAAAAATGCCAGAACGACCGCCAAATTCCATCTCTAAGTAATCGTGAGTAGATTCTGGACCTGCACCTTTCTCATCGATAGCACCCATCAGGTTAAATTGCATCCACTTGTAATCGTTTTTGTGGATATCGCCATCTGAGTAGTCAGCGGCCAGAACAGGTGCTGAAGTTGCTGCCAATAGGCTTAAAGCAAGAAGTGATTTACGCATAAGGGGAACTCTCTGTAAGTGTGTTGTGTATGGCGGCCGCATAACTGCAGCTCGTTCAACTGGCGGGCATAATAACGATAAAAATCGCAATTAAAAGTGATAAGAAGTGCAAAATTAAAGGCATTGAGTGATGGAAATCACACCTTTATTAATTAATTTTGAACTTATTTTGTATTTCACAATTTTGCATTTTTATTGTGATCTTAATCGCTTTGGTTGCGAGTTGACTAAACTTATACGCTAATCGATAAACCAACAAATTCAGTGAGTGATCGACGAATGAACTCTTTTCGTATACCTAAGTAAATTTATGAAAAGGAGTGAGTAATGGAAGAGATAATGTTGTTTCCACTTAGCTCCGTCGTACTTCCTGAAGGGAAAATGAAGCTGCGAATTTTTGAACCGCGCTATCAGCGTATGGTCGCTCAGTGCAGTAAAACGGGCAGTGGATTTGGTCTCTGTTTGTTCGATAGTAAGTCGAATAAAAATGCAAACGAATTATCTGAGTTTGGGACTTTAGTCAAAATCGTTGATTTTGAAACGTTAAGTGATGGTTTGCTTGGGATCACAGTCGTCGGTATACGACGTTTTGCGATTCGCAAAGTTCGGGTTGAATATGACGGTTTGCGGATTGCTACAGTACAGTGGTTTCCGGATTGGCCAAGCCAAGAATTGTTAGAGCGGGAGCGTTTCTTAGGCGAGCAATTGCAGGAAGTCTATCGGCAATTTCCACAAATTGGTGAGTTGCACAGTTTGTGCTTTTTTGATGATGCGAGCTGGGTCTGTCAACGCTGGCTAGAACTGCTACCTTTAAGCAAAGGACAGTTTGATGTGCTGGTTGGGCAGCGAGATTGCCATGCTGCCTTAGCTTTTTTACAGCGTACCATTGAGTCGCACCTCGACACGTGAACAATTTGCTTGTGACGAATGATCTCAAGTGGTAACACTGACGTATAGGCTTACTAGGGTGTTCGCCTGAGCCATTAAGGATGAGTTTATATGTTTAATCCATCACCTCATACGTTTGGCCGCCAAGAGTGGCTAGAGTGTATGGAAAAAGTTAAAAGCAGGGACACACAGGCTTTTGCTCTGGTATTTAGCTATTACTCGCCGAAATTGAAGCAGTTTGTGATGAAGCATGTCGGTAGTGAACAGGTAGCGTTGGAATTGGTTCAAGAAACCATGTCAACCGTATGGCAAAAAGCCAGTCTGTTTGATGGGCAGAAAAGCTCTCTCGCGACTTGGATTTACACCATAGCGCGTAACCTAAGTTATGACTTGCTACGTCGACAAAAGGGGCGTGACGCTTATGTGTTGGCCGATGATATTTGGCCGGAAGATTATTGTCCTCCTGATCTGGTTGATCACTACGCACCGGAACAAGATCTGCTCAAAGAGCAGGTGATGAAATTTCTCGACCGCCTGCCAGAAGCACAGCAGCAAGTGATCAAAGCGGTCTATTTAGAAGAAATCCCCCAGCAAGATGTGGCCGACATGCTCGACATTCCACTCGGCACTGTGAAATCACGTCTACGCCTTGCGGTAGAAAAGTTAAGATTATCAATGGATGCGGAGTCCTTATGAGTTATCACCCTAATTATGCTTTACTCGCAGCCTATGCTGAGGGCGGTCTTGATTCTGCGCATGGTTTGGCGATTTCTGCTCATTTGGAAATCTGCCCACATTGTCGTGACTTGGTGCATGAGATTGAGGCAGAACTTGGTGAGTTACTCAATCAGCAAGCGGCTTCTTCTGTCGCCTTGTCAGACGATGCCAACTGGCAAGCGATGTTCGATTCGATTGTGGCCTTGCCGCAGCAAGCGGCATCGAACACTCCCGTTAAAACCACACCGGTAATGGTGACGGTAAACGGTAAGCAGATTGCGATTCCCAAAGTCTTAGCGCGTTTGGTTAAACCTGAGCAGCAGTGGCGCAGCTACGGTGGCAAAGTGTTCAGTTTGCCTTTGCAGTCGGAAGATAATGTACGGATGAATCTGATGTACATCAGCCAAGGGGTTTCTATTCCTCAGCACACCCATAAAGGGTTTGAGTCGACCTTGGTGTTGCACGGTGGTTTTAGTGATGAAAATGGTCATTACGATGTGGGTGATTTTATGCAGCATGATGGTCAAATCTGCCATTCGCCAAGCACACCGCAAGATCAAGACTGCCTTTGCTTAACCGTATTGACTGAGCCTATGGTCTTTACCCAAGGGGTAGCGCGGATCTTTAACCTGTTTGGCAAGGGACTTTACCCGTAACCGTTGATGAGCCTGAAAATAAACAAGGGAGCGATGAAGCTCCCTTGTTGGTTTCGTGAAGGGTTTATTTGGTGAATGGTGTGCGCCTTACTGGATGATTTTATCCTCAGGCGGTAACTCTTCTTTATGTTGCTTCGCGTTTTCCAGCATCTTAGTGAAGTCATGACGTAGCGAGTAAAGCATGATCAAACTCGGGATCACCATTACCGCGGTCAAAATGAAGAACAGTGACCAGTCGTTCAGAAAATCCGCTAACTCACCACTAAACGAAGCGATAGTGGTTCTGCCTAAATTACCTAATGAAGCCAGCAACGCGTATTGCGTGGCGGAAAAAGCCTGTCCAGTCATTAAGGTGAGGAAGGAAACAAAGGCTACCGTTGAGAAGGCAGAAGTGAAGTTATCGACGAAGAGAGTCGCTAAAAATAGGTGTTCATTAGGACCGACTTTGGCTATCCAAGCAAACATCAAATTACTGGACGCCATGGCGATACCGCCAATCATTAATCCTCGCACAATACCGAACTTGATATTGACTAAGCTGCCAAGCAAGGTGAACAAAATGGTGATGCCCCAACCGAGTAGCTTAGAGTAGTAGCCAATCTGTTCATTGCTAAAGCCAATTTCTTTGTAAAAGGCAATCGACATGCGTCCTAAGAAGGCTTCGCCGATTTTGAACAGAAAGACAAACAGCAGCAGTGTCAGCGCAACACGAAAACCATTACGGCGGAAAAAGTCGATAAACGGCTCTAAGACCGTGACGGTTAACCAACTAAGCACCGGATTGCTGACAACCTGTTGGTGGCGTTCTTCAGCTAGTTGCTGTAATTGATCCCGCTGAGTGTGTGGCTCACCCACTAGCAAGGTAAACAACATCAATAAGCCAACCACTCCCGCCATAATGTAGTAAACGCCATTCCAGCCGATGCTATCGGCATTGACGAAAGCGAAGTAGCCGGGAAGCGAGTAACCCGTCCACCAACCGACGACCGCCATGGCAGATGCTTGTGGCAATTTGGTTGATTCACTCTTTGGGAAGGTATCAATCCGGAAGGCATCGACAGCCACATCTTGCGTCGCCGAGGCAATCGCAATCCCCAAAGCGAACATGGAGGTCAGCATAAGATTGTTGGCAGGGTTAACGCCTGCGATCAGTAACGTACAGACTAGAACAATGGATTGGCAGAAAAAGATCCAGCTTCGGCGCTGACCAAGCATCGAATGCAGAATGGGTAACTTGACTCTATCGACCAGTGGTGCCCAGAGAAAGTTGATCGCGTATACCGCAAACACACTGCCAAAATAGCCGATGGCAGCGCGGCTGAGTCCGGCATCTTTCAGCCAACCTGTCATGTTGGAACCAATCAATACCCATGGGAAGCCGCTGGCACAACCCAGCATAAATACCCAGAGCAAGCGTCGATCAAAATAGCTAACAATAAGTTCTAGCCAAGAATGGGACCGGGGTTGCTGAACCATAACGAGTCCTTTTGCATGTGATTATGATGATTGCCGCACTCCCGAGTTCAGGAGTGCGGTGAGGCAGTTTAAGGTAAGCGAGTGACTTTATTAATGACGATGGGTGTGACAGGAACGTTCTGCATTCGACCTTTATTTTGAGTCGGTTGCTGAGCCATTTTTTCAATCACATCAAACCCTTCGATCACTTGACCAAACACCGCATAGCCCGGCGGCTTTGCGGCATAGTTCAAGAAATCATTATCCACCAAGTTAATGTAAAACTGTCTTGTAGCCGAATTCGGGTTTTGCGTACGAGCCATGGCAATGGTCGCGGTATCATTACGCAAGCCATTGCTGGCTTCATTCTCGATCGGGGCGTAAGTCGGTAGCTGATTAAGATAAGCATCAAAGCCCCCTCCTTGCGCCATAAAGCCTGGGATCACGCGATGAAATTGGCTGCCAACATAGCTGCCGTCATCCACATAGCGTAAGAAATTCGCAACCGAGATCGGTGCTTTTTCTTGATTCAGCTCGATCGTGAAATTGCCGAGTGTGGTTTCCACTGCGACTTTGGGACCCGCCCACACGCAACTGCTGACCAGTGCTACGGTTGCCAATAGCCATGACTTAGCCATTAAAGCGCTCCTGCATGTAGTTTTGCAGCTCGGCATCGTTAGCGATCTCTTTAAGCACAGTGTTGATCACGTCATTAAGCACGGTTTCAATTTCATCGTTAGAGGCACTGAGAACGCCAGTACGCTTTGCGGTGCCTGTGTAGCTTTTCACCAACTTACCTCTTGGTGTTTCAGCCGTGATTTCCAATACTACGCTGCCATCCATTTGGTTTTCCATGATCGAATGCTTCACGGAGACCAAAAGTTCTTGGATTTCGAGAGTGATGGTGTTTTCACTATTGACGCTGAGACGGAAACCTTGCGATCCAAACTGTTCAGCCAGTGCGTTTTCTAGCGTAATGCGCACATTTTGGCGTGGATGAATGGGCTCAATATTGTTGCGGCCACTATCGACTAAAGCCACATATTGCGCTGAACGCACATCTTTGCTGACCAGCGAAAAGCTGCTGTTATTCACAATCGCATTTTGGCTTAATGCCGCTTGAGGGTTAACGTTGATTTGACTCTGCTGAGGAGCAGAACAAGCGGTAAGTAAAGCGATTGAAGCCGCAAGAACCAGTTTTTTCATGGTTAATTCCTTTCGTTTTATTGTGCACACAGCCGCAAGGCTCAAGATTTAATAGCTTGTAAGATAACAAATTTACTGTTGTTGGCGATCACTCTAACATGACTTTTACCAAACAATCTTGCCAGTTTTACATCGTAGCCGAGGTGGCGATTGCCGATCACCCATAATTTCCCGCCTTTTTTCAGAACATGCTTTGAGTCACAGAACATTTGCCACGCGATGTGATCCGTAATGGTTTGCTGTTGATGGAACGGCGGATTACACACAATCATTGAACTGCTGTGCGCTGGGAAACCATCCAGACAGTTGTTGGCGATACAGTGAATATCTCGTTTACCGAGATTGTCGTGTAAGTTTTTTTGTGCGGAGGCGATCGCCATAAAGCTTTCATCAACACAGGTGATCTTCGCTTGTGGGTTTAATTGTCCGAGACGAACCGATAACACTCCATTGCCACACCCAAGATCAATAAAGTCTTCCAGAGTCGGATCGGCTGGCAAATTCTCAAGGATAAATCTGGCACCCAGATCTAAACTTTCACCCGAATACACATTTGGTAAGTTAGTGAGGGTGATAGCATAGGGCTCAACGCTCCAACTGCATTCAGGGTTAACCTCATTAGCGGGATTCACCGTCGCAGAACTGAACACTAAACGATGTTTTTTCCACGCCAGCGAAGTTGTGGTGGGGCCTAGATGCTTTTCAAACAGATTCAAGGTTGATGTATGAATCTCCTTCACTTTATTCACCGCAATGATCGGGATGTTCGGCGAAAGGGCTTTACGCAGTTGGCTCAGGATCCACACCAGATGACGATTACTCTTGGGCAGTTGCAGTAGCACGACAGAGGCATCATTAGGGACCGGAGCCAACGTCGTCAGTAACTGAACTGGCGGACGCTGATTTT
This sequence comes from Vibrio sp. R-1, assembly GCF_035615595.1. Lineage (NCBI taxonomy): Bacteria > Pseudomonadati > Pseudomonadota > Gammaproteobacteria > Vibrionales > Vibrionaceae > Vibrio > Vibrio sp. R-1. Next base: position 19,868 of record NZ_WPDC01000038.1, read on the forward strand.
GCTGCAAATTCGCTTGAGTCGCTTGATGGGCAATGTAGGAGTCACTCATCATGCTGACTTTATGTTTTTGACTAAACCAACAACTTAAAGTGCCGAAATGGTCATTAATGATCACTATGTGGCTAGATTCTGGGAGGGCGAGTTGTTCCACATGCTGGATGAGGTACTCATCGCCGGCATCCCAAGCTTGCAAAGTTTCGTTATTGCGCTTTGGGAAACGATGAAGAGTGAGCGTCTGCTCAAGCAAAGTAAGCTCAGTTTTCATATTGCTCGTGTTTCTAGTAAATTGACGGCGCATTGTCTCAGATGGCAATAAAACAGCAAATGAAAACCTAGGTTTTTGCATTTTTAGCCACACGCAAGACCTGCTATGGTCTATTCTCAATTTGTCATGTTGTCGACACTCAAGTGTTCAACAAGGAAAGCAATATGATTCAAGATGTTATTGAAAAGAAGCTGAGTGATGAATTTCAGCCCGAGTTTCTGAAAGTGATTAATGAAAGTGATATGCACAACGTGCCGCGAGGTTCGGAGAGTCATTTTAAGGTCACTGTAGTGAGTGAACGCTTTGCCGGCCTGCGTCCTGTCGCTCGTCATCGTTTGGTCAATCAAACCTTGGCGGATGAGTTAGCGAATCATATCCACGCGCTCGCCATTCATACCTACACGGCTCAAGAGTGGCAGCAAATGAATCAGGAAAGTCCAGAAAGCCCAATGTGTTTGGGGGGCTCGCGCAAAAGCGCTCAATGATAGGTTTGATACCTATAACGCTTGATTGGATTTTGAGCAAATTATTAACACGGTTTAAACAAATGAGTTCGAATATTTCAGGTTATGCAGGGGTTTAGTGGCTTAAGTCAGTCAATAGGCCCACATAAAATAGGCCTTAGTGAGTTTGTGCGATGCTTCAAAAATATGATGATTTCTTAGCCTTTCACTTCGGATTCGTTTGAAATTAAACAGTGATTCAGGGCATTGGTCATGGCATCAAGTTCCCAAAAGATGCTAGACTACAGCACCTGACAAATCCCCCACATGATTTGTGATGGGATTTTTAAAAGGATGTTGCGATTTTAATGGTTCAAGCCATTAAAAACGGACACAAACAATGTCGTGTCTACCGAGGTAAGGATTCCGCTAGCGTTGTTCAGTTGTAAGGACAAGGCAAACGGAGTGCGCCTCGAATTTGCGCAATGAAAGAATCTTTTTCCCGATAAAAGTAGTGCAAGTGCGTATGATTACAATAAAAAAGGGATTGGACCTTCCTATCGCAGGAACTCCTTCCCAGGTGATTAGTGATGGTAAAGCCATCAAAAAAGTCGCCTTGCTTGGCGAAGAGTACGTTGGCATGCGTCCTACTATGCATGTCCGCGTAGGTGATGAAGTAAAAAAAGCTCAGATTCTTTTTGAAGATAAGAAGAATCCGGGTGTGAAATTTACTTCACCAGTCAGCGGTAAAGTGGTTGAAATCAATCGTGGTGCAAAACGCGTTCTTCAGTCTGTAGTGATTGAAGTGGCGGGTGATGACCAAGTGACCTTCGACAAGTTTGAAGCCAATCAATTAGCCAGTTTGAATCGCGATGCGATCAAAACTCAGCTGGTTGAGTCTGGTCTTTGGACTGCTTTCCGTACTCGTCCGTTCAGCAAGGTTCCAGCCATTGATTCCACTTCTGAAGCCATTTTTGTCACTGCTATGGATACCAATCCGTTGGCAGCTGAGCCGACCGTTGTGATCAATGAACAATCTGAAGCCTTCGTTGCTGGTCTAGATGTGCTTTCCGCACTGACAACTGGCAAAGTGTACGTTTGTAAAAAAGGCACCAGCTTGCCACGTTCTCAACAGCCGAATGTTGAAGAACATGTCTTTGACGGCCCACATCCTGCAGGCTTAGCTGGCACTCACATGCATTTCCTCTATCCAGTAAGTGCAGACCACGTGGCGTGGAGCATCAACTATCAGGACGTGATCGCAGTAGGTCAACTGTTCCTGACGGGCGAGCTATACACCCAGCGTGTGGTTTCTCTTGCCGGCCCGGTGGTGAACAAACCTCGTTTGGTTCGCACTGTCATGGGCGCATCACTAGAGCAACTGGTGGACAGCGAAATCATGCCTGGCGAAGTACGCATCATCTCTGGCTCTGTGCTGTCTGGTACGAAAGCCACTGGACCACACGCTTATCTTGGTCGTTACCACCTACAGGTCTCTGTTCTTCGTGAAGGACGTGATAAAGAACTGTTTGGTTGGGCGATGCCGGGTAAGAACAAGTTTTCTGTGACTCGCTCTTTCCTTGGTCACCTATTCAAGGGCCAAGTGTACAACATGACCACAACCACTAATGGTAGTGATCGATCTATGGTTCCAATCGGTAACTATGAGAAGGTCATGCCACTAGATATGGAGCCAACCTTGTTGCTTCGTGATCTGTGTGCTGGTGACAGTGACAGCGCGATTCGCTTAGGTGCTTTAGAGCTGGATGAAGAAGATCTAGCACTGTGTACGTTCGTTTGCCCGGGCAAATACGAGTACGGTCAGCTCCTGCGTGAGTGCTTAGACAAGATCGAGAAAGAAGGGTAATTTCCATGGGCCTTAAAAAGTTTCTTGAAGACATCGAGCATCATTTTGAGCCAGGCGGCAAACACGAGAAGTGGTTTGCCCTGTATGAAGCAGCGGCGACGCTCTTCTATACACCAGGTCTGGTAACCAAAAGAAGCTCGCACGTTCGTGATAGCGTTGACCTAAAACGTATCATGATCATGGTTTGGCTTGCCGTGTTCCCTGCAATGTTCTGGGGTATGTACAACGCTGGCGGCCAAGCTATTGCAGCACTTAACCATCTGTATTCAGGTGATCAACTCGCGGCGATTGTGGCGGGTAACTGGCACTACTGGCTAACCGAAATGCTTGGCGGAACCATGTCAAGCGATGCTGGTTGGGGCAGTAAAATGCTGTTGGGTGCAACCTACTTCCTACCTATCTACGCTACGGTGTTCATCGTCGGTGGTTTCTGGGAAGTGTTGTTCTGTATGGTGCGCAAGCATGAAGTCAACGAAGGTTTCTTCGTTACCTCTATTCTGTTTGCTCTGATTGTTCCGCCAACTCTGCCTCTGTGGCAAGCCGCACTGGGTATAACCTTTGGTGTTGTGGTTGCGAAAGAAGTGTTTGGTGGTACAGGCCGTAACTTCCTTAACCCAGCGTTGGCTGGCCGTGCTTTCCTGTTCTTTGCTTACCCAGCACAGATCTCAGGTGACCTAGTATGGACTGCAGCAGATGGCTACTCAGGCGCAACTGCGCTGAGCCAATGGGCACAAGGTGGTGCAGGTGCACTGATTAACAACGCGACTGGTCAAACGATCACTTGGATGGATGCTTTCATTGGTAACATCCCAGGTTCAATTGGTGAAGTGTCTACTCTGGCACTCATGATTGGTGCGGCGTTCATTGTTTATATGGGCATTGCTTCATGGCGCATTATTGGCGGCGTGATGATTGGTATGATCCTGCTGTCGACACTGTTTAACGTGATTGGCTCAGATACCAACGCAATGTTCAACATGCCTTGGCATTGGCACCTAGTATTGGGTGGTTTCGCATTCGGTATGTTCTTCATGGCGACTGACCCAGTTTCTGCGTCCTTCACCAATAGCGGTAAATGGGCTTACGGTATTCTGATCGGTGTTATGTGTGTGCTGATCCGTGTTGTGAACCCGGCTTACCCAGAAGGCATGATGCTGGCGATCCTATTCGCGAACCTATTTGCGCCACTGTTTGACCATGTGGTTGTAGAGAGAAATATCAAGCGGAGATTAGCGCGCTATGGCAAGCAATAACGATAGCATTAAAAAGACGCTGTTTGTTGTTATCGCGTTGAGCCTAGTGTGCTCAATCATTGTATCGGCAGCGGCTGTCGGTCTGCGTGACAAGCAAAAAGAAAATGCGGCATTAGACAAGCAGAGCAAGATCCTGCAAGTGGCTGGCATTGAAGCGAAAGGCAGTAAACAAATCGTTGAATTGTTCAATAAAAGCATTGAACCACGTCTGGTTGACTTCAACACGGGTGACTTTGTTGAAGGCGATGCAGCTAACTACGATCAACGTAAAGCAGCGAAAGAAGCCTCTGAATCTATCAAGCTGACCGCTGAACAAGATAAAGCGAAGATCCAACGTCGTGCGAATGTTGGTGTGGTTTATCTGGTGAAAGACGGCGACAAAACCAGCAAGGTGATTCTGCCTGTACACGGTAACGGCCTATGGTCGATGATGTACGCGTTTGTAGCAGTAGAAACTGACGGTAACACGGTTTCAGGTTTGACCTACTATGAACAAGGTGAAACACCGGGATTGGGTGGCGAAGTTGAAAACCCAGCTTGGCGTGCTCAATGGGTCGGTAAAAAGCTGTTTGATGAAAACCACAAACCTGCGATCAAGATTGTCAAAGGTGGTGCACCTCAAGGTTCAGAGCATGGCGTAGACGGTCTGTCTGGCGCAACTTTGACCAGTAATGGCGTACAAAACACCTTCGACTTCTGGTTGGGTGATATGGGCTTTGGTCCATTCCTGACAAAAGTTCGTGACGGAGGTCTTAACTAATGTCTAGCGCAAAAGAGCTGAAAAAGAGTGTGTTAGCCCCAGTTTTGGACAACAACCCGATTGCATTGCAAGTTCTGGGTGTGTGTTCTGCACTGGCGGTAACCACTAAGCTGGAAACGGCATTTGTTATGACGCTAGCGGTAATGTTTGTTACTGCATTGTCTAACTTCTTCGTTTCTCTGATCCGTAACCACATTCCTAACAGTGTGCGTATTATCGTGCAAATGGCGATTATCGCTTCGTTAGTTATCGTGGTAGACCAGATTCTGAAAGCGTATCTGTACGATATTTCTAAGCAACTGTCGGTATTCGTTGGTCTGATTATCACCAACTGTATCGTAATGGGTCGTGCAGAAGCGTTTGCAATGAAGTCTGAACCAATTCCTTCTTTCATTGATGGTATTGGTAACGGTTTAGGATACGGTTTCGTGCTGATGACGGTTGGTTTCTTCCGTGAGCTTTTAGGCTCAGGTAAGCTATTTGGCTTGGAAGTTCTGCCTCTGATCAGCAACGGTGGTTGGTATCAGCCAAACGGCCTGATGCTACTCGCACCTTCAGCATTCTTCCTGATCGGCTTCATGATTTGGGCGATTCGCACGTTCAAACCAGAACAAGTAGAAGCGAAGGAGTAAGGTTGTCATGGAACATTATATTAGTCTGCTGGTGAAATCGATTTTCATCGAGAACATGGCACTCTCTTTCTTCCTAGGGATGTGTACATTCTTGGCGGTGTCGAAGAAAGTTAAGACATCATTCGGCTTAGGTATTGCGGTAATCGTAGTACTGACTATCTCTGTACCAGTTAACAATCTGGTGTACAACCTTGTGCTTAAGCCAGATGCACTGGTTGAAGGGGTAGATCTTAGCTTCCTGAACTTTATTACCTTTATCGGTGTTATTGCGGCATTAGTACAGATTCTGGAAATGATCCTCGATCGCTTCTTCCCGCCTCTGTATAACGCACTGGGCATCTTCCTTCCGCTGATCACAGTAAACTGTGCGATCTTCGGTGGTGTGTCTTTCATGGTGCAGCGCGACTACAGCTTTGCTGAATCAGTGGTATACGGTTTCGGTTCTGGTGTGGGTTGGATGCTGGCTATCGTCGCTCTTGCAGGTATCCGTGAGAAGATGAAGTATTCAGACGTTCCTCCAGGTCTGCGTGGTTTAGGTATTACCTTTATCACGGCTGGCTTGATGGCGTTGGGCTTCATGTCTTTCTCTGGTGTTCAACTGTAAGTCGGGTAAACCGCAGCAATAAAGGAATAGTTAATGTCTACTATTATTTTTGGTGTAGTGATGTTTACCCTGATTATACTGGCTTTGGTTCTGGTGATTCTGTTCGCCAAATCCAAGCTAGTACCAACAGGTGACATTACAATTTCTATTAATGGCGATCCTGAAAAAGCGATCGTAACCCAACCGGGTGGTAAGTTGCTGACTGCACTGGCAGGCGCTGGTGTATTCGTATCTTCAGCTTGTGGTGGTGGTGGTTCATGTGGCCAATGCCGTGTAAAAATCAAATCAGGTGGCGGTGATATTCTGCCGACAGAACTGGATCACATCAGCAAAGGCGAAGCCCGTGAAGGTGAGCGTTTGGCGTGTCAGGTTGCTGTAAAAGCAGATATGGATCTGGAACTGCCAGAAGAGATCTTTGGCGTGAAGAAGTGGGAATGTACGGTTATCTCTAACGATAACAAAGCCACTTTCATCAAAGAGCTGAAGCTTGCGATTCCTGATGGTGAATCAGTACCATTCCGTGCGGGTGGTTACATTCAGATTGAAGCGCCTGCGCACCATGTTAAGTACGCCGATTTTGATGTACCTGAGAAATACCGTGGTGACTGGGACAAATTCAATCTGTTCCGTTATGAGTCTAAAGTGGATGAGCCAATCATCCGTGCATACTCAATGGCGAACTACCCTGAAGAGTTTGGCATCATCATGCTGAACGTGCGTATCGCGACTCCGCCGCCAAATAATCCAAATGTGCCACCAGGCCAAATGTCTTCTTACATCTGGTCACTGAAAGCCGGTGATAAATGTACGATTTCTGGTCCGTTCGGTGAGTTCTTCGCGAAAGACACGGATGCAGAGATGGTATTTATCGGTGGTGGTGCGGGTATGGCGCCAATGCGTTCGCATATCTTTGACCAACTGAAGCGTCTGAAGTCTAAGCGTAAGATGTCTTACTGGTACGGTGCACGTTCTAAGCGTGAAATGTTCTACGTGGAAGATTTCGATGGCTTAGCGGCTGAGAATGACAACTTCGTATGGCACTGTGCTCTGTCAGATCCTCAACCAGAAGATAACTGGACAGGCTACACCGGTTTCATCCATAACGTACTGTATGAAAACTATCTGAAGGATCACGAAGCTCCAGAAGATTGTGAATACTACATGTGTGGACCTCCGATGATGAACGCGGCAGTGATCAACATGCTGAAAAACCTAGGTGTAGAAGAGGAAAACATCCTACTGGATGACTTCGGTGGTTAATCGATAACTCGCTACACTGCGATGGCTGGCTCGTTCGAGTCAGCCATTGTTTTTTACAAATCGGATATTGAAAGTGTCGATGGTTATCTGGTTTAGGGCATCGGTATTTCCCATATCAATTTTTAACTATGAAAGGAGTAAACAAGTGAGAAATTGGCTTGTTGCATTAGCTTCTCTTCTCTTGCTGGCTGGCTGTGAAAAGCCCGCAGAGCAGGTACATCTCAGTGGCCCAACCATGGGAACCACTTACAACATCAAATACATTCAACAGCCGGGCATTGCGGATTCGAAAATACTGCAAACCGAGATTGATCGACTCCTTGAAGAAGTGAACGATCAAATGTCGACTTACCGTAAAGACTCTGAGCTCAGCCGTTTTAACCAGCATACCAGTAGCGAACCTTTTGTCGTTTCTACCCAAACGTTAACCGTGGTGAAAGAGGCGATTCGTTTGAACGGTCTTACTGAAGGTGCTTTAGATGTGACCGTCGGACCTTTGGTTAATCTGTGGGGATTTGGCCCAGAAGCCCGTCCTGATGTGGTACCAACCGATGAAGAGCTGAATGCACGTCGTGCTATTACTGGCATTGAGCATCTGACGATTGAAGGGAATACGCTGAGTAAAGATATTCCTGAACTGTATGTCGACTTGTCTACGATTGCCAAAGGTTGGGGAGTAGATGTGGTCGCCGATTACCTTCAATCTCAAGGTATCGAAAACTACATGGTAGAAATTGGCGGAGAAATCCGTTTGAAAGGACTGAACCGTGATGGTGTTCCCTGGCGTATTGCGATAGAAAAGCCAAGTGTTGATCAGCGTAGTGTACAAGAGATCATCGAACCGGGTGATTATGCGATCGCAACCTCCGGTGATTACCGTAACTACTTTGAGCAAGATGGCGTTCGTTACTCACATATCATCGATCCAACCACCGGACGCCCAATAAATAACCGCGTGGTCTCAGTGACGGTACTGGATAAGTCTTGTATGACGGCGGATGGCTTAGCAACAGGCTTAATGGTCATGGGCGAAGAGCGTGGTATGGCTGTCGCAGAAGCCAACCAGATCCCGGTTTTAATGATTGTGAAGACGGATGATGGCTTTAAAGAGTACGCATCAAGCAGCTTTAAACCGTTTTTAAGTAAGTAATAGTGAGCATAAAACAATGAACACCTTTTTGATTACTTTTGGTTTCTTTCTGGCCGTGATTGCCGCCATGGCCGTTGGTTACATTTTCCAACGTAAAGTGGTGAAAGGCAGCTGTGGTGGTTTAGGTGCAGTGGGCATCGAAAAAGTCTGCAATTGCCCTGAGCCTTGTGATGCACGTAAAAAACGTGAAGCTAAAGCAGCCGCCCGCGCCGAGCGTCTTGCGGCTTGGGAAAAAGATCGGATCGCATAATCCGTGCTATCGCATCAAAAAGCTCGCTCCGGCGGGCTTTTTGTTGTCATCCCTAAACCACCGCTTTTAGCGGTGGTGATTGTTTATCAGACTTTCCTTATCGATGGCTTATTATTATACTGTTTATGTATACAGTATTGGTGGGCTATGCAAGACAGAATTCGTAAAATTATCCATGTCGATATGGACTGCTTTTTCGCTGCCGTTGAAATGCGGGATAACCCTGCGTATCGAGAGATACCACTGGCCGTGGGCGGACATGAAAAGCAGCGTGGAGTGATCAGTACATGCAACTATCAGGCGCGCAAATTTGGCGTTCGTTCTGCTATGCCCACTGCTCAGGCATTAAAACTCTGCCCTCAACTGCATGTCATCCCGGGGCGGATGTCTGTCTACAAAAGTGTTTCTCAACAAATCCAAACTATTTTTCAGCGTTATACCACGTTGATTGAGCCTCTTTCACTTGATGAGGCCTATCTTGATGTCAGTGAATCGACTGCCTATCAAGGTAGTGCGACCTTAATTGCTCAAGCGATTCGACGTGATATCTGGCAAGAGTTGAATTTAACGGCGTCCGCTGGTGTTGCGCCGATCAAGTTTCTTGCAAAAGTCGCGTCCGACTTAAATAAACCTGATGGCTTGTATGTGGTGACGCCTGACAAAGTACAGGAGATGGTCGATAGTTTGCCGCTGGAAAAGATTCCTGGTGTTGGCAAAGTGGCGTTAGAAAAGCTGCATCAAGCCGGTCTTTATGTCGGAGCGGATGTAAGGCGAGCGGACTATCGCAAGTTACTGCATCAATTTGGGCGTTTAGGTGCTTCGTTGTGGAAAAAAAGTCACGGCATTGATGAACGTGAAGTGGTGACTGAGCGGGAACGAAAATCTGTCGGTGTGGAGTACACCTTTAGCCAAAACATTTCGACGTTTCAGGAGTGTTGGCAAGTGATTGAACAGAAATTGTATCCGGAGCTAGATGCTCGTTTGAGTCGGGCTCATCCACAGCGAGGCATTATTAAACAAGGCATTAAAGTGAAATTTGCTGATTTCCAACAGACAACCATTGAGCATGTTCACCCTGCATTAGAGCTCGACTACTTCCACGAGCTGTTAGAGCAAGTGTTAACTCGCCAGCAAGGACGAGAAATTCGCTTACTTGGTTTAAGTGTCATGCTTAAGCCGGAATTGCAGATGAAACAGCTATCGATGTTTCCGAGTGATGGATGGCAATAGGCCGATGCCTCTCTTAAAACAGACATCATGGAGTGGGGTGATAAAGAGCGTTATCCTTTCGTCGCCTAATACAAATCGTTTGGTATGGTGTGTTTGTTATTGATATACCACTCTAAATGAATGAGAGAGAGTTCAACTTTGGGTTCCTTTATCTGGGGGTTGATTTGATGAATTGAACAATAAACGGCAGGAAAGTGTCATTTTTGACGTTTTATTGGCGTAGTATTCATCAGGATTGATTATAGTTGGCAAAAAATCGGCCAGAGAACACCATGAAAAAATCGTTTTTAACCTTAGCGCTATTAATGAGTTCCTCCACTTGGGCGGCACAATGTCAGGTGGATATCCAAAATGAAGTGCATCTTAATACTCAACGTATTGAGATTCTGCGTACCAGCAGTGATAAAGCGCTGATCGATAAGCAGAATAATCTTTATATTCAAGGTAAGAGAGTTTCGCTTAACGCAGATCAGCAGGCAGCGGTACGTCAGTATCGTGAGCAGTTGACCAGTTTACTGCCAAAAGCTCAGCGATGGGCAGACGATAGTTTGAAGCTAGCCAATCAGTTAGTTGACGATGTTGCACTCTCTTTAGAGGCCCCACAAGCGTTTAATAATGTGAAAACCTCTATAACTACCTTGTTTGCTGAGGCGAAAGCTGAGTACTTTAAAAATGGTGATTTGGTTGTTCCCGCTGAAACGTTTGCTGCAATGCAAGCTCGATGGCAACAGAAATTAGCGCAGGGAAAAGAAGTCCTCACGCAGCAATTTTTTACCAGTGCGTTTGATGTGATGGCGAATAAAATGCAGCAGGAGGGCGGGGTGAATCTTAGCCAGCTTGGTAAAAACATGGCGGATTTAAAAAACAAATTGGACAGCAAGCTAAAAGAACAAAGCTCGACGTTTGAGAAACAAGGACGAGAGTGGTGTGATTCGCTGAACAAAATGACGCAACAAGAACAGCAATTACACAAAAAGATCCCTCAACTAAAGAACTATCAAGTCTTCACCATCTAAACTGATAAGAGCGTGACCTGCGCTCTTTTGTTCTAAGTAAAGGTTTATTATGACGATGGTGATATGAATTTAAATAACTTTAGCCTACGCTGGCTAACGACACTCAATGCGTTAGCGGTGGTGTTAGGCTTTTTAATGTTTTATCTGACCTTTAAATATTTCTGGTCACATGATCGTGAAGTTGCGCAAGTGCTGCAGTTACAACAGGCCGAGCTGCAGCGGGTTGAAACCTTGTTGTCGTTAGAACGTAAGGCGATGGGGGCTTCTTTGGCAGATTATGCCGCTTGGGATGAAATGGCAGACTTCATTGCAAAACCCACCCTTGAGTTCACACAAAGCAATATTGGCGAGCACGCTTTCAGTTCACAATTCCTCGATGGCGTATTTATCTATGATCCTGAGGGCAATTTGGTTTGGGGCAAGAAATATGACGCAGCAACGGGGCAGAGCTCTAGCTATGAGCACTTATTGCCGGATTTTTCACGTATTTTACAGCAGGCGACACGTTTAAGTGTGAATAAAATCTCGACTTCCGTTCGTTATATGGTGGTGGAGGATGAGCCCTATTTAGCTGCCACCGCTCGTGTCTGTGACAGTGATGGGAAAGTGTGTAACAAAGGTTTCTTAATCTTTATTAAAAAGGTTCGCGCCCAGTTTGCGAATGTGGTTGAGCAAGCCACTGGTGTCGATATCGAAGTCTTAACCTGTAAAAATGATGCACCCTTACCGCAAGACGAAGTGGATGTCTCATACATCAAGCAACTCGATTACAGCGGTAATTCCAGCGTATTGTTTAAAATTAACCATCACATTAAGCATCCTCCCTTCATTCGAACCGAAGAAATTCTTGCTTTGCTGTTCTTTTCACTGGTGATGTACTTAGTCAATTTATGGGTGGTGATTGCCTTGATCAAACCGATCACGACCGCCAGTCAAGTGTTGCAACAATTCAAAACATCGGGCGGAAAAATGCCGGATGCGAGTACTTTTATCTCATCGGAGATGAAAGAATTTGCCACTACGATCAACCGAATCGTCGGACAATTGGAGGATAGTCAACAAGTGTTACGTTGGCAGTCTGAGCATGATCCACTAACCCGCATTTCCAATCGTCGCCATTTAGAAAAACAGCTTAAAAGTTATTTGAGCGATCGTCCGCAAGCCTATCTGGTGCTGTTTCTTGTCGATATCGATTTTTTCAAACGTTTCAATGACAGCTTTGGGCATTTAGCCGGCGATGAAGCCTTATGTTCCGTGGCTGATGTGCTCCAATCGGTAGAGTTCCATGGCGAGAAAATCGTGGCGCGCTTTGGGGGAGAAGAGTTTTGTGTTGTTTTAGCTTCGGACTGTGCATTTGATGCAGAACAGTATGCACAACAGATGAGAAGCAAAATCGAGCAGCTCGCGATTGCTAATCCGGTTGATGCACTCTGCCAATATCTAACGGTGAGCATTGGCGGTGTGTATGCTATTTCTCCAAAGATGGAGTCTTATCTCTCTTTGTTCCATCAGGCGGATATGGCACTTTATCATGCGAAAGAACACGGACGAGATCGATACGTTGTGCGAAACTTTGTCTAAATTTTAAACGATACATCATTTGAAATTTGATTTGAGTCGATAAAAGTAAAGTGATTGGGTGATTTTTCAGCGAATGATTCTGTTGCTGATTGAGTCAATCTCCTCTTTGTATTAATGTACTAGTCAACTAGTGTGTTGGTATCGTGAGTCGTCGTAATGGCACAATCAAATTCTCGTGAGACATTCAGCTCTCGCCTCGGTTTTATTCTTGCAGCTGCTGGAGCTGCAGTCGGGTTAGGTAATATTTGGGGGTTTCCTACTCAAGCGGCCAGCAATGGTGGCGGCGCATTTTTATTGGTCTACCTTATTTTGATCTTTGTGGTCGCCTTCCCGATGTTGGTCGTGGAAATGGCGATTGGCCGCTATGGTCAAGCTAACCCTGTCGATAGTATGCGTTCACTCACCTCTCAACCTGCTGCGAAAAAAGTCGGTGGATTCGTTGGTTGGGTTGGCCTTAGTGTACCCAGTGCCGTCTTGGCCTTTTACAGCATTGTGGGTGGCTGGATTATCTGTTTTTTACTGGGAGCCATGACCGATCTGTTTGGTTTCACCGCGGCAAGTGCGTGGCTGAAAGGATTCAGTGTCGAACGTAATCTTTTTGGTACGCTGATTTTTTATGTGTTAACGATCTTGATTGTGCAGGGTGGCGTGAAGCAGGGGATTGAGCGCTGGTCAACCCGACTCATGCCTGCTCTATTTGTGCTGTTTGCCGTGCTGTTTATCTACATCATGACTCAGCAAGGGGCTTGGGAAGGATTGAAGCATTATCTGATCCCTGATTTTGAAAAAGTGTGGGATCGTAAATTGATCTTGGCGGCAATGGGACAGGGATTCTTCTCATTAACCATTGGGGGTTGTTCGATGCTGATTTACGGCTCTTATCTGAGTAAGAAAGAGAACTTGCCGAAAATGGCGATGAGCGTGACCTTGGTGGATACAGCGGTGGCTTTTATTGCCGGTTTGGTTGTGTTGCCAGCAATGTTTGTGGCAATGAATAAAGGCGTGCAGATTTATGCGCAAGATGGCTCTTTGCTGAGCTCTGATACCTTAGTCTTTACCGTATTACCTTTGATGTTTGATAGCTTGGGCTTACTGGGACAGATTTTCGCCATGGTGTTTTTCCTTCTGCTCACCATCGCTGCGCTCACTTCTTCTATCTCTATGCTTGAATGTCCGGTTGCACTGGTGGGTGAGCGTTTCAATACTCGCCGTACGCCAACCAGCTGGGTATTGGGCGGTTTGATTGCCCTGTTTAGTGTGGTGATTGTCTATAACTTTGGTGCCCTGTTTGGTTTGGTTGCCACTCTAGCGACGCAATATTTGCAGCCTACTGCCGCCTTAATGTTCTGTCTCTTTGGTGGTTGGGTATGGCAGCGTGATGCCAAAATGAAAGAGCTGCAAGCCGGATTTCCGGAACTGCAACAAAGCTTATTTGGCAAAATCTGGCCTTGGTATGTGAAATTTGTCTGCCCTGTTTTAGTGGCGACAGTGATTTGGGCTTCGTTTGGCTAAATAAAGCGCGGCTAGCGCAAGAAAAAGCCCTCATGATGAG
>NZ_WPDC01000039.1:0-32775 GCF_035615595.1 Vibrio sp. R-1
TTGTGGCGAGTATTGCCCGTGAAATTTTTTGGCGGCATGGGCGCGTTGGGCTCAGGTATGGTGCTCGGCCGCGAAGGTCCTACAGTACAAATGGGCGGCGCCGTTGGGCGGATGATCTCCGATATTTTCCGTGTCAAAAATGAAGATACGCGCCACTCATTGCTGGCTGCGGGTGCGGCAGGAGGTCTTGCTGCCGCATTTAACGCGCCTCTTGCTGGCATTATGTTTGTGATCGAAGAGATGCGACCGCAGTTTCGCTATACCCTGATCTCGGTACGTGCGGTGATCATCTCTGCAGTAGCGGCCAACATTGTGTTTCGCGTAATTAACGGACAAGATGCGGTGATCACGATGCCACAATACGATGCGCCGGAATTGTCGACGCTAGGGTTATTCTTACTTCTTGGTGCCCTATTTGGCGTATTTGGCGTGCTGTTTAACTATTTAATTACCCTTGCCCAAGATCTGTTCGTTAAATTTCATCGCAATGACCGTAAACGCTATCTATTAACGGGTTCAATGATCGGTGGCTGTTTCGGGTTATTGCTGCTCTATGTGCCTGAGTTAACGGGTGGCGGTATCAGCTTAATTCCCACTATCACGAATGGCGGCTACGGAGCGGGTATTTTATTGCTGCTGTTTGTTGGCCGAATTTTTACCACTTTACTTTGCTTTGGCTCAGGTGCGCCCGGGGGGATTTTTGCTCCTATGCTCGCACTAGGTACCCTGTTTGGTTATGCCTTCGGCTTGATCGCTAAAGTGTGGTTCCCAGAACTGAATATTGAACCTGGGATGTTTGCGATTGCTGGTATGGGTGCATTATTCGCCGCAACCGTGCGGGCACCTATCACGGGTATTTTATTGGTGATCGAAATGACCAATAACTATCACCTGATCCTGCCACTGATTATTACCAGCTTAGGTGCGGTGATTTTTGCCCAGTTACTGGGTGGCCAACCCATCTACAGCCAGCTATTACATCGCACTCTGAAAAACCAAAAATTACAGCAACAAGATTTACCACCGCAGAGCCCCAACTCATAAAAGTCAATTTGCCTAAAGTAAAGGGAACCCAGATAATAGCCGCTCGCAAAACAAGCGGCTTTTTATCATTTTAAAATCAGGATTTTTATACCTAAACGACTTGGCGTTGCGGCATCAAGTAGGAAGGGGATACTAAGGAGTAGCAATTGAATTGGCATAGATTTACCCAAGTACAGAACGTGCCCCCTTCACAAGCCGCATTAGCGTTAGGCATGATTGGGCTCGGCCATGCTTGGGTGCTCTATTATCCTGTCGTTGGCATGGTGATTCGCCCCTACTTAGCATTCAGCGGAGCCTTGTTACTACTCCCTGTACTGCTCAAATATCTTCATTGGCGTACTTTCATTAATGATCTTCGGCACCCCGTATCAGGGAGTTTAATGGCTCCGATGAGTATGGCTTTACTCATCCTATGCGACTATCTCGCGATTCTATCTCCTTTCATTGCCTATCCCATCTGGGCGGCAGCCTTATTACTGCACTTAACCATGATGACGCTGTTCTTCTATTTTCAGTTGCGTCAATTCAAGCTCGCAAACATTGTGCCTAGTTGGTTTTTGTATCCCGTCGGCGTCATCAGCAGTTCACTTGCAGGCACCCAATTTGGACACACCCTGTTTTCGGAAACCATGGTTAACGTCTGTATCGCTATCTATTTCGTCATGTTGCCGCTCGTACTTTACCGGTTGGTGTTTGCGGGTACATTACCGAAAAGAGCACGCCCCACACTGGCGATTATGGCCGCACCCATTAACCTGACCTTAGCCACTTATCTGGTCAATTTTGCGCAGCCCGACCCGATTCTGACAGGCGCTTTAGCGGGCATTGCCATAACCATGACTTTACTCATCTACCTCTGTTACCTGCGTTTACTGCGACTACAATTTCAGCCCTCCATCGCGGCAGTCACTTTTCCATCGGTCATCAGTGCGGTTGCCATGCAACGATTGACCGAGTTTTTCGCTACCGATCATCCACACTGGTATTGGCTACACTATTTCGGCTTTTTAGAGGTCACGATTGCCACTTTGTTAGTTGCTTGGGTCTCTTGGGGATATATCAAAATGTATTGGCCTGAATTATTTAAAAATCGCTCAGTAAACTCCTAAATTATTTTTAATATCAGAATATTCTTCGGGGTAGAGTCCCTACCCCTAATGATTTTTCCTCCCCTCACCATCGAGAATTATTAATTATTCTAAGTTGCTAATAAAAATAATTTTTCCCAGATGACAGACGTTTTTAATCACGCAATATATCACTCGTCAGCTGGCGTTAAATTTTTTATAACTAGGATATATTGCGATGAACAAGCCTCAACTTCCTGATTTTATTCAGGACAAAATCGACCACTTTATTGAAAACTTTATTGCCATAAACAAAAATGGAAAACATTTAGTGCTGGGTAAGCATGCCAGCAGTGAGGATATTATTTTACAAAGCAATGATTATCTCTCCTTGGCTAATCATCCATTGATTAAAGCTCACTTAGCAAAGTCATTACTAGAAGAACATCAAAGCCTGTTTATGTCAGCGATCTTTTTACAAAGTGATTATGACAAACCACCAATCGAAAGCCGACTGGCTAAATTCACAGGTTTCAAAGAATGTCTGTTATCCCAATCGGGCTGGTGCGCTAACGTGGGTCTTTTACAGACAATTTGCCAACCGAATACCAATGTATACATCGATTTCTTTGCTCACATGTCACTGTGGGAGGGATCACGTTATGCGAATGCAAAAATACACCCTTTTATGCATAACAACTGCGATCATTTACGCACATTAATTCAACGTTACGGCCCTGGAATTATAGCTGTTGACTCCATCTATAGCACAATAGGAACTCTGGCACCGTTAACAGAATTAGTCAGAATCAGTCAGGAGTACGGTTGTGCTTTGTTAGTGGATGAATCTCATTCTCTAGGCACGCATGGTCCGAAAGGTTCTGGTTTACTCGCGGAGTTGAATCTCACTGATGAGGTGCATTTTATGACTGCCAGTTTAGCCAAAACGTTTTCCTATCGAGCTGGAGCCATTTGGTGCAACAATGAAGTGAATCGCTGCGTTCCTTTTATTAGTTATCCGGCTATTTTTAGCTCTACTTTGCTGCCCTATGAAGCAGCTGGATTGGAAAGTACATTGGAAATTATTGAATGTTCAGATGACAAACGAAAAAAACTAGAACGTATGTCGAGAAAATTACGTATTGGATTAACCCAACTTGGCTTAACCATCCGCAGTGAAAGCCAGATTATCAGCCTAGAAACTGGAGATGAAAGAAATACCGAAAAAGTGCGTGACTTCCTAGAGAGTAATGGATTATTTGGGTCAGTATTTTGTAGGCCGGCCACCACAAAAAATAAAAACATTATTCGTTTCTCACTTAATAGTGATGTGACCGATGAACAGATAACGAGAATAATTGAGATCTGTTCTGATGCAGTGAAGCGCAGTGATTTTTACTTTCGCTAATGCACAAAACGGTAATCCAGTTCTATAAGTTGAGTAATTAGTACACAGCTAATAATAAATTAAGGTGGGAGAACTCTCCCACTTTTATATCCAAGCTGCCACTTTATTTAGCAATACATCACGGTCAGCAGGCTTCACAATGAAATCATTCATGCCAGAGGTTTGTACCAGAGCCAAGGTTTTGGGGCTGTTATCACCGGTGTAACCAATGATCGGAATATTTTTGTAATCATGCTCAGAGCCACGAATTAAACGCGTCGCTTCTAATCCCCCAACATTCGGCATTTCAATGTCCATCAACACTAAATCGATATTTTGACTCTCCATATGCTTGAGCACTTCACTACCATCGTTGGCTTGCACCACTTCATAACCTTGTTGCTCAAGCAAAATAGCCGTAAAAGTTCGGATCGATTGATTATCGTCAACCACCAAAATACGCCGTTCATGTCGACTCTTTTGCAAGGGGATCACATTACGATTCATCGATAAAGAATCTTGCTCGAACAACAAGCGCTCGATGATTTTCCGCGGCTTTCTGAGAATAGAGTGAATACTGATCGGCTGAATGTGCAGATAACGGTTAATGTTTACCGCGTACGTTTTACCCGGGTCATACACATAGCCGATACAGCCTTCTGCAAAACTCAATGTACCTTCAAGTTTCGGCAGTAGTTCTCCCTGCGTAGTGGCGTCATCAAGGTCGAGCAAAATAAGGTCGAACTCAAACTCATAATCTTGGCGTCTTACTGCTTGCTGTGCAGAAATGGCAGTAAAGCCAAACTCATCGTCCACCGCGAGATGATTTAACTCTCGAACGATAGCTTGATTTGAGCCGATATAAATGAGCGATTTGGTTTTCAGCAGTTCTGTTTTTATCTCGTTAACCGTATCGGAATCGTAACGAGGAAAGCTCAATACGAATTCTGTCCACTGACCTTGTTGAGACGCACAGCGAATCGTCCCTCCAAATGCGGTCATCACTTTGCGGCAAAATGGCAATCCTAGCCCATAGCTGCCATTTTTACCGAAGGTATAGAAATCACGGAAAATGTCTTCCAACATCTCTGGCGCAATCCCCACGCCGTTATCACGGACTCGGATAAGGTTCTGCTCACTGGTTTGTTCAATGGTAATACGAACTGAAAAATGCTCTTTTTGATAATAGAAGGCATTTTTCAACAGGTTAAATAACGCATAGGTCAGTAGAGTATCACTGCCAAAAAAGTCAAATGGCTGATGCACTTCAAGCTCTACCGAGTGCTGATCCGCTGCATTTTTATACGGGAAGGTTTTCACCGCTTTTTCAATCACATCCACTACTGAGTGTTTTTTAAAACTCGCCGGCGAAACGCGGTTTTCATCAATCGAGGTGAGCAGCAAATCAATCGCGTTATTGCCAGAGTAAATGACATCATCAGCTTCATTCAAAATTTGATGCAGTAGATCCAGCTCTTGCGCATCCAAAGCATACTCTCCCTGAGCGGCTGCTTGCGGCTTGGGGACCATGGTTCGCACAACATCAATCGACGCTTTCAAGGCACTGAGTGGATTACGCATTTCGTGGGCAATCCCTGCACCAAACGTTTTGGCAATCGATACTTTGGTTTCATGAGAGATCTGGTTACGAAAAAAGAACAGATTCCCAAACACATACGTGAATAAAAATATCGGCATAAATGGCCATTCGATCAACGTCGATGGTTGAGAATCGGCTATACCGTACACAACGAGGTAGGATAATCCAATAGAGGACAACGCTTGTATCGCCATCACTCTGGTATCGTGTACTAGGAGAATATGCAAGAAAATGGACGCCATGAACGACATCGCCCAAATTGTTGACCAGTTATTCATCAACATCATAAAAGAGAAGAAGAAAGGCAAGCAGAAACCTATCGTCAACAAATAATAGTATGGCAAATAGCACTGCCATTTTTTGGGTAAAGCATCTCGAAATGCAAGTACTGCAAATAACGCAGAGGCAGCAAGTCGTAAGCCTAGGTTCTCATAGTCCTGTGGAAACCAATATTCCCAAATAAAGTAGTAGGCAGGAAAGCCAAGCATCCCCATCCATCCAACTAAGGACAGATTAGGTTCTGCATATCGATACACTCTCTTTATTACATCCATGCTCACTATCACTACCGTTGCATTAACTTGCTCATCATCAAAATGCACATACTTTACCTTTTCACTCATTAGAGGTCAGTGATAACCATCAAACCCCTATCTTTTATCTTATGTGATTAAACGCAGCGTGCTACCCATTCTTGTCGCCAACACATCCAATCTTAGACCGATCTGCTCTTTCAGCTCGGTAACATGAGAGATGATTCCTATCGTCCGGCCACCTTGCTGAAGATCGATTAGGGTTTGGATCGCTAAATCTAAAGATTCCGGATCCAAACTACCAAAACCTTCATCAATAAACAGAGTATCAAGACGGATACCGCCACTGTAAGACTGCACTACATCGGACAAACCAAGCGCAAGCGATAAGGCGGCCATGAACGATTCACCACCGGACAAGGTTGCTACATCACGCCATTTACCGCTGTAACTATCTTCGACCATCAAATCCAATCCTGAGCCCACATTACCTTTAGCGCGTTCCTCTTTACGTTTGAGTAAATAGCGGCCTCGGCTCATTTTCATCAGTCGTTGAGAAGCTTGTAACAAGACATCATCCAGCAAAACGCCAAGCACAAAGCGATGTAAGCTGACTTTAGCGCCCGTTTTGCCATTCGCAATATCACTTAAGGTGCCCACGACCTGATATTCGGCTTCTAATGCACGGTTTTTCTGGTACAGATCCGCCAGTTGCTTGGCGACACGTTGCAAACCATCCATCCGCGATTGATGTTGCGTAAACGCCTGCAACGCCAGTGCCATTTTTTCTTCAGCTTGAGTTACTTTGACAAGAAGTGGTTCCAGCTCTGGGCGATTTTTCTCTGCTAATTTACGTGATAAGGCTTGCTGTTCGCCACTGAGCATCGCACTGCGCTCTTCATACTGGGCGATTTGGCGCTCGATATTGCCGATAGCCTCATCGGTTAAACGAGCGGCAAGATAGGCGGACTCATCGCTAAATCCAGAATGGAGTAACCCTTGCTGCCATGCGCTTGTGGTTTCCTCCTGCTGACGCTGAGACTCACGGTGCGCTTCAATCGCCGCCTGATGAGCCGCCTGCACACTGGCAAACTGCTTTTGCGCCTGCACCCACTGCTCACGAGCCGTATGCTCCGCTTTTTGTAAGATTTCTATTTGGTTCTGCACACGCCCAATCGCGCTTCGTAAAGTATCAAGATCGGACAGCTCCGGCGGGATCTCTTGGCGCAAACTCGCCAATTCCGCCTGTAACTGAGCCAAAGTCTGCCAAGCTTGTTGCTGGTTTTGATTCTGTTTTTCGAGCGTCATTTTGGTGTGCGCTAACCGCTGCTCCCCCTCTTCAATCTGCCGTTTCAGCAAATCAGGGTTAAGCTGTTGTAGCGCAGCAATATCACTGTGCAGTATTTGTTGCTGTTCAATGAGCTCGTTCAATAACGCCACTTGCTGCAAAGTTAGCTCACTCGATAAAGTCATGAGATTTTGCGCTATCTGCTCGGTTTTAAACCCTTGTTGCTGCCAAGCATGGAATGCCTCTTGCTGACGCTGCACCCAATCTTGTTGCTGCTGTCTGGCTTGTTCAACCTGAACCTTGGTGACAACGTCACCCGAATATTGAGCTTTATTGGGATGATCTAAACTGCCGCACACCGGACAAGGTTCATTTTGTGTGAGTGCGAGAGCGAGCTCCGCAGCCCTCTGGGTATGCCATGCGAACTCCAGTTTATCCGCGGTCAGTTTCGCTTGTTCGGCCTGAGTTTGGATATGCCGATGTTGCTGCTCAAAGCGCAATAAAGCTTGTTGAGCAGTTTGTAATTCATTGAGTAACGATTGTTCTCGCTCGCGAGCCTGAACTTGCTGCATCAACTGATTCATTCGCGCTTTTTGAACTTCTAAGCGCGTTAATTGGCGCTGTTGCTGTTCCCATTCGAGTCGTTGGTTTTGTAGCTCTTGCTCTAGCTTTTCGCTCGCTTGCTGCAAATTAAGCGCATTTTGTGTCGCCAGTTGCAGTTCACGCTCAGCCTTGGCCACCGCTTGCTGAACATTTTCTTGTGCCAGCAATTTTTGCTCAGCACGCTGCCACGTGATGCGTTGCTCGTTTAATTTGGGTACTTCTTCACAGGCTAAACTGGCTTGCTGACTGACCTGTTGAGCTTGTTGCTGCTGAGCTTTCGCCTGTTGCAACAGAGTCTGCTGCTGCTCAACCTTAAGCTTAGCTTGCAGTAGGTTTTTTTGAGCTTGGTGCCACTGTTGATGGACGGCGGTTAAACGCGCTGCCTTTTGGGCTTGCTGGCGTTGCTGGCGCAGCATTTCGATGTGCGAAGCCTGCTCTTGGTGAGTCGCGATTTCTACCACCAATTGCTGCTTGCGGATAAATTGTTGTTCTAACTCAAGCGCAGCTTGATAGTGCGCTTTTGTTTCATCCCACTGCTGTTGCTCAGCTTTGAGCTGTGATTGCGCATGGGTTAATACTGGGGCCAGTTCGGTTAACTCGGTTTGTAACTGCTCTTCACTTTCCAGTCCGACGACACTTAACGTACCTTTGATCTGCTGATCAAACTCTTCTTTCTCTTTACGAATGCCCGCGGCGCGCTCAAACAGCGCCCGTTCAATTTGGCTGTAGAGCTGGGTTTGGAAGAGCTGACCAAAAATCTGCTCACGCTCTTTTGAATTGGCGGTTAAAAGCTCACGAAACTTGCCTTGAGGCAACACCATGACTTGGCGAAATTGCTTAACATCAAGTCCCATCAATTCGACCACCGCCTTCGCGACAGGATTGGGCTTGTTGGCAATCAGCTCGTTTCCATCGGCTTTCAGTGCAACCAAAGTGGCGGAATGGGATTTCTTCGTCATCCCGTCACCCCGTTTTTTCGGGATCTCTTGATCGGGCTGACGGGTGATTTGGTAACGCGCCCCCGCCAGCTCAAACTCAAAACTGACTTCGGTGAGAGACTCAGGATCCGCGTAATCGCAGCGCATTTGGTCGCCAGTACGCTCACTGCCTGTGGTTTCTCCATACAAGGCGTAGCAAATCGCATCCAGAATCGAGCTTTTACCTGCACCGGTTGCCCCATTGATCAAAAACAGTGGAGCATCACCTAACTTCGTAAAGTCAATCTCTTCTCGTCCGGCAAAAGGGCCGAAAGCTTGGAGGATAAGTTTTAACGGACGCATATTACATGCCCTCCGCTTTCAGGCGCGCAATCACCTCAATCACCACTTTCTCTTGCTGCTCACTCAGAGGTTCACGTTTCGCCTCAAGGAAAAAATCACGAAACATATCCAATTCCCCTCGCGCCAATCGTGCCTTGCCCATCTCTTGAACCACACCAATCAACATGCCCGGCTTTTCAAGATGCAGCACATTGGGATAAACCTGACGCAGCTTTTCCATCGGGTCGAGAATGGCATGCTTATCCAAAAGACGCACTAGCAGGTAATCGTCTGCCTGCGGGTCGGTGGCTCCCGCTGCAAGAATCGCCTCCAACTCTCCCTCGATAATGCGCATTTGATGAGGCGCGATGAGAGGAATATGCGTTGCGCTGATAAAACCTTGCTGCCCTAGCTCAACCAAGGTAGCGCCTTTGTTTTGGTGCTGCTCACCGAAGCTGTATTTCATCAATGAGCCAGAGTAACGAATATGTTCCGCGCCTTTCATTTGCGGCTGGTGTAAATGCCCAAGCGCGACGTAGTCAAAAGGCAAAAAATGGCGATGGTCAACACGATCTGAGCCACCAATCGATAATGGCCGCTCAGATTCAGACTCCATCGCGCCATCGACAAAACAGTGGCTGATTAATACGTGACGTTGTGACGGATTGCGCTGAGCAAGAATACTCTCGCACAAAAATTGGTGTGCAGCGTCGTGCGTGGTAATGTCGTTGTGATAGTAGTGGCGCACTATCTCTGGGTCGTGATACGGCATTCCCCAGAAAGCGACCTCGCCCGCTTGCGGTGAATGCAGCACAACTGGCTGCATCATCTGTTCAAAATCAGCAAAGATATGTAAGCCCGAATTTTTCATCTGCTTCGCGGCAAAGCCTAAACGCTTCGCACCATCATGATTGCCCGGGATCATCAATAAAGGTGTCTTCAACTCGCCACAGATCACGCTGACCACTTCATCCAATAAATCAATCGCCGCCGTGGGTGGAATCGACCGATCATAAATATCACCAGCGACAATCACGGCATCCACCGGATTGTCGCGCAGAAAGTCGATCAGTTGTGCGAGAACAGCGCTTTGATCATCTAATAATGAGACTTGATGAAATTGGCGACCAAGATGCCAATCCGAAGTATGTAGAAACTTCATGCCTTGCCTGTGGGAGGAAACGAAAACTGGCGCATATCATACCTTTATTTTGTTTAAGTGCGCACCTTTAACTGACGTGGAATGAGCTCGATCCCCGTTTGATAACGTTTCGCCGACGCGTTCAGCGCCAAGGCTAATGCGCTATCGGCAATCAATTCAAATTGCTGAGGCAGAGAATTCACTCGGATGGGTAAAAAGTCGAGTAAGCGGTTATCACCAAAGGTCGCTAAGCGAACTTTTTGCATCAATTCTGGCTGCTCAAGCAAAACATCAAGAATGCCTTCAAGGAGCGTATAGGATGTTGCCACCACCGCATCAGGCAACTGATCATTCGCCACCCATTTGGCAAATACTTTACGCCCCTCTTCACGGTTAAAATGCTCACCATAACCTAGAGTGGTTGGTAAGCCGCGCTGCTTAACCGCCATGGCAAACCCTTGTTCACGTTCACGCGACACATTCAGTTCGGGTAGCGCGCCAACCAAACCGACGCTGTGCACATCCTGAGTAAGCACGGAACGCGTTAACTCAAATGCCGCGCCAAAGTCTTCACTGATCACGCAGGAGAAATACTCATCATCCAAGGCACGGTCAATCGCAATCACAGGCGTTCCGGATTGTTGCAACTTGAGGTAATACTCACTGGCATTCGGAATACCGCTCGCCACAAACAGAGCGTCGATTCGGCGAGAGACTAAGGCTTCAGCCGCTGCCATTTCAATGTGTGGATCATCATCGGAACAAGCGATCAAAATTTGGTAGCCGGCTTGTCGCGAGTTCTGTTCAAGTAATTTTGCCAAACGCGCATAACTGGTGTTTTCCAGATCCGGAATGATTAAACCAAACGAGCGGCTATTGCCTGCACGCAATGCCGATGCGGCATGATCCGGCCGGAAATTATACTGCTCCACCACAGCCATCACTTTGTGCTGCGTTTTTTCACTGATCCGATACTTCTGCGCCTTGCCGTTGATCACATAACTGGCGGTGGTTTTCGATACGCCAGCTAATTTCGCGATTTCATCCAGTGTCATAAGGGGGTCTCGTTTTATGTGCGTCTGATCATAGAACGCGATTTTTGATCCTAGCCTAGTGTTGAATTATACGCTGAATCGATTCAGTATTAAAGCTGAAAGGATTCAGCAAAAGTACCGTTGATTCACAATCTCCCCCCACTACACAGGTCAGATTGTGTCGAGTATCCAGCAGCAAGATCGTGAGTATTCGAGGTTTTGCTGAATTTTTTTGCCCTTTATGCTGAACCGATTCAGCTCAAAGGAAAACGAGACGGGATGAATGACAAGGTATTGCTTCAACTGAAAACCTGCAGCGATACATCACATCTCGCCTATAGAGGCAGACAGGAGTTAAGAATGTTAGAACTCACTACACAAGATATTCAATTGCAGCAGCACTTTGCGAATAAGCAAGCTGCGATTCAAGGACTGGCTCACGCGTTGACCGCGAAAGGCTTAGTGGCAGAAGGCTATGCGCAAGGTATGCTCAATCGCGAAGCACAGCATTCCACCTATCTCGGTAATGGGATTGCGATTCCGCATGGCACAACCGATACCCGCGAGCTGGTTAAACAGACAGGTGTCACCGCCATGCACTTCCCGCAAGGTTTGGATTGGGGAGACGGTAATCTGGTGTATGTGGCCATCGGTATCGCCGCGAAATCGGATGAACATTTGGGCATTCTAAAGCAGCTGACCAGAGTGCTGTCTGCCGATGGCGTTGAGCAAGCGCTCCAGCAAGCCAAAACAGCGCAACAAATCATTGCCATTATCAAAGGTGAAGCCCAGTTAACCGCAGATTTTGACGCTTCGTTGATCCAATTGCAGTTTCCAGCCAGTGATATGGTGCAAATGAGCGCTGTCGCGGGGGGATTGTTGAAAAACACGGGCTGCGCAGAAAATGAATTTGTTGCCGACCTAGTCACTAAAGCGCCGACTCATCTTGGACGCGGTTTGTGGTTAGTAGCCAGCGATCGCGCAGTAAAACGGACTGGGATGTCGATTGTCAGTACGGCAAACCATTGTGAATATGAGCAACAAGCGGTGAAAGCGCTGATTGCGTTTTCGGTGTGTAATGACGTCCACCAGCCTCTGCTTAACACCATTACTCGGTGCGTGTTTGAGCAAAAACAAGATCAACTCTTGCAGGCCGATGTTCAGCAACTGCTTAATCTGTTTAGCGGCAACGCTGAACAAACCATCGCTCAGCAAACAATAGCTGTGGGAACGATCACTGAGGAAACGATAGCCGCAGAAACGGTGGGGGAGCTTGATTCTGCTCGCGCTCATACGGCGACTTTCCGCATTAAAAATAGCCATGGTTTGCACGCTCGTCCCGGTGCGATGTTAGTCGCCGAAGCCAAGAAGTTTGAATCTAATATCCGAGTGTCTAACCTGGATGGCGATGGTCAAGTCGTCAATGCCAAAAGCTTGATGAAAGTGATTGCACTGGGCGTAAAACAAAATCATCAGTTGCAGTTTAGCGCAGAAGGCCCAGATGCAGAAGCCGCGCTGCAAGCGCTAGGCGTGGCGATCAATGCTGGCTTAGGCGAAGGTTAAGGGGCATCACATGACAAAAAAAGTGGTCACCATCACCTTAAATCCAGCGCTCGATTTAACGGGCAGTGTAAACCAGCTTAACGTTGGCTCAGTCAGCTTAGTTGGGCAGAGTTCACTGCATGCCGCGGGCAAAGGGGTAAACGTTGCCAAAGTACTCAGTGAACTTGGCGCACAAGTGACAGTCACGGGCTTTCTTGGCCGAGATAATCAAGAACTCTTCTGCCAACTGTTTGAGCAGTTGGGCGTACAGGATGCGTTTATTCGCATCGCGGGAGCGACACGTATTAACGTCAAACTGGTTGAACAAAACGGCGCAGTCAGTGACATCAATTTTCCCGGTATTCAGGTGACGGAAGCGGATATTGAGGCTTTCGAAGCGACCTTACAGCGTCTAGCACAAGATCATGATTATTTCGTGCTCGCGGGCAGTTTGCCACAAGGTATCTCACCACAGCGCTGTGCTGGGTGGATTGCCCAACTGCGCAGCATGAATAAAAAAGTACTGTTTGACAGCAGCCGCGATGCACTGTTGGCAGGATTGGATGCTAAACCTTGGCTGATTAAACCCAATGATGAAGAGCTTTCTCAATGGTGTGGTCGCGAGCTCACTACCCTAACCGACTGCCAGCAAGCCGCCGCCGAACTCGCCCAAAAACAGATTGAAAACATTGTTATTTCAATGGGGGCCGAAGGCGTGATGTGGCTGCACGAAAACCAATGGTTGCATGCAAAACCACCCAAAATGCCGGTGGTGAGCACAGTCGGCGCAGGCGATACGCTGGTTGCTGGTCTATGTTGGGGACATATGCAACATATGGAAAAAGAATCTTTGCTCCGTTTCGCAACGGCCTTGTCTGCACTTGCGGTAACCCAAGTCGGCGTTGGTCTTGGTGATTGGGAGCAACTCAATACCCTACAACAACAAATTCAAGTATCCGCACTCCATCCTACGATGGGTGCCTAAGGACAGAAGGTCGTGAAGATGAAAATAGCCATTGTAACCGCATGCCCAAGTGGCGTTGCTAACAGCATTATTGCGGCGGGTTTACTGCAGCAAGCCAGTAAAACGTTAGGGTGGGAAGCCTATATCGAATGTCACTCAACAGTGATTGCAGGCCACACCTTAAGCGAAGAGGAAATCAATAAAGCCGATCTGGTCATACTGGCCGCTAACGGCGAGATTGATATGCAGCGTTTTGTCGGTAAAAAAGTCTACCAAAGCCCCATTACCGCCTGTACTTCCGATCCCGTCGGGTACCTTAAGCAAGCCGCAGAACAAGCGACTGAACTCAGCTCCGAGCAGGCAACACGCTGTGACTCCCCCGCCACAGCGCCTGTTTCTGCCAAAAAAATCGTCGCCATTACTGCTTGCCCAACGGGGGTTGCACACACCTTTATGGCAGCGGAAGCACTAGAAGCGGAAGCGACACGTCAAGGCCATCAGATCAAAGTTGAAACGCGTGGTTCAGTCGGTGCTAAAAACCAGCTGACGGAGCAAGAAATTGCTGCCGCAGATCTCGTGATTATCGCGGCCGATATTGATGTTCCTCTGGATCGCTTCAATGGTAAAAAACTCTACAAAACCAGTACTGGCCTCGCGTTGAAGAAAACCGCGCAGGAGCTCAGTAATGCCTTCGCGCAAGCCAAAACTTTCTCAAGCTCTGCCAACAGCGCGACTAACGAGAAAGCAGAAGAGAAAAAAGGCGTGTATAAACACTTGATGACGGGCGTATCGCACATGCTGCCAGTCGTGGTCGCTGGCGGTCTTATCATCGCGCTCTCTTTCGTATTTGGTATTGAAGCGTTCAAAGAAGAAGGCACTTTAGCTGCTGCTTTAATGCAGATTGGTGGAGGTTCAGCATTTGCGCTGATGATTCCGGTGCTTGCTGGTTACATTGCATTTTCTATTGCCGATCGTCCGGGACTGGCTCCGGGTTTGATTGGC
Organism: Vibrio sp. R-1; assembly: GCF_035615595.1. Taxonomy (NCBI): domain Bacteria; kingdom Pseudomonadati; phylum Pseudomonadota; class Gammaproteobacteria; order Vibrionales; family Vibrionaceae; genus Vibrio; species Vibrio sp. R-1. The sequence continues at coordinate 14,465 of NZ_WPDC01000039.1, forward strand.
GGTATGCTCGCAAGCTCAACGGGCGCCGGTTTCCTTGGCGGTATCGTTGCAGGTTTCCTCGCGGGTTACAGCGCCAAATTTATCGCTGATAAAGTGCAACTGCCTCAATCAATGGCCGCGCTAAAACCGATTTTGATCATCCCGTTTATTGCCAGCTTATTTACCGGATTAGTGATGATTTACGTCGTGGGCGGCCCCATGTCGAGCATCATGAGCGGTATGACCAGCTTCCTAAACAACATGGGTTCAACCAACGCCATTTTGCTCGGTATTGTGCTTGGTGCCATGATGTGTTTCGACTTAGGTGGCCCAGTGAACAAAGCCGCCTACACCTTCGGCGTAGGCTTACTCGCCTCACAAACTTATGCGCCAATGGCCGCAATCATGGCGGCAGGTATGGTGCCAGCATTGGGTATGGGCTTAGCGACCTTTATCGCGAAAGACAAGTTTGAAGCGGGAGAGCGCGAAGCAGGAAAAGCCTCTTTTGTTCTGGGCCTATGCTTTATCTCTGAAGGTGCAATTCCTTTTGCCGCCAAAGATCCAATGCGAGTGATCCCAGCCTGTATGGTGGGTGGAGCCGTGACAGGCGCACTCTCTATGCTATTTGGCGCGAAATTGATGGCGCCACACGGCGGTCTGTTTGTGCTCTTGATCCCGAATGCGATAAGCCCGGTGCTGCTGTACTTGGTCGCGATTGCTGTCGGTACGGCGATTACCGGTTTTGGCTACGCTATGCTGAAAAAGTCGGCACAAGCCAAAGCGGTCGCGGCTTAATCTGAGTGCATGGTGAAAGGCGTACTTAGTGACATAAATGCTCAGTGAAAATGAAAAAGCCAGTGGAATTCCGCTGGCTTTTTTATATCTAAACAACTTCTTTATATCTAAAGAGCGTTTTATACCTAAAAAACCCCAAGTGGCTTCCCCATGAACATCGATTGCCTATGTGCATGAGGATCGGAACATAGCCAACACTTTCACTGCCCTCAAGTTAGGCGAGAAGATTCGGACTATTTTTTAGGGCTTGGATGTTTGGGTTGAATATAGTGGCGAGAGACATCCACTACCGCGACATCTTTAAAGAAGCTGCGCCCCAGTAGCAGTGGATAAGTTAAGTGCGTGCGATCGGTCAAAGTAAACTCCGTTTGCTCTTTCAAATCACCAATTTGGATCCATGCCACCACAACGGCTCTACGCTGCGCTTCCTCGGCACTCGATTGACGAATTCTCACCCAACGTTCGACGGGTAAACTTAACTCTTCACTGCGAATGTTGTCGTGCTCAATACGAAATTTCACCCAATCCTGTCCGCCGCGTTCAAAAGGCACGATATCTACCGCACTGATCGATGAGGTGGTCGCCCCAGTATCAATTCGTGCTTTGAAACTCTCTTTCAAACCCGGCAGATAAACCCACTCTTTATCGCCTAATACTATCTTGCCATCAGAAGTTTTTGTCGCTGTCGAAAAATCATCTTTCTCTTCAAACGAGTGTGCAGGCTCAAGCAAGGGTAAAGTCTCGACCAGAGGAGCATTAGGATCGACGATCTCTTCAGGCACAGTTACCACAGGCTGAGCTTGCGTCTCCACCACCTCAGGCACTTGTGCCGGTGTAGATGGCACCGGATTGGTAGCGCAAGCCACCAATCCACTACTTAACATTAATGGTACTAACAACTTCAGTGGTTGACTCATAGTTTCACCTAATCAAATACCACCCTTCCTGATTGGGCATATTGCTGTCATCTTCATTTACGACACATGAATAATAGCATTGGCCACATAAGGAATGTCTTTTTCGGTCAGCCCTGCGATATTAATTCGTCCATCTGCGACACCATAAATCGCAAACTCTTCACGCAGCCTTCCCATCTGCTCAGCACTGAATCCCAGTACAGTAAACATGCCTCTATGGCTCTCAATGAAGTCGAATTGTCGCGTATTGTGTTGATTTCTCAACTCATTACACAAATTTTTGCGCAGAGTTAACAAACGTTGCTGCATTTCACTCAACTCTTGTTTCCAAATTGCCGTGAGCTGCTCATCTCTTAACACTGTTTTGACGAGAGCAGCACCGTGATCGGGCGGCATAGTGTAAGTGGAACGCGCTAAGGTCAGCATTTTGCCGCGTGCATTGGTCACCTCTTGCTGATTTTTCCCAATCACAATCGCCGCTCCCGTACGCTCACGGTACAAGCCGAAATTCTTAGAGCAGGATGTCGTGATCAACATCTCTTCCATGCGCTCAGCCATGTAACGCAAACCTTGTGCATCTTGTTCTAAGCCGTCACCAAAACCTTGATAGGCGATGTCGACAAAAGGGATAAAGCCGTTTTTCTGCGCCAACTCAGTGATGGCTTGCCACGCAGAAAAATCGATATCGGCACCTGTCGGGTTATGACAACAACCATGCAGTAACACCACATCTTTCATTCCCGCTTGTGCCAGATCGGCCAACATTTGTTCGGTATCCACCATTTTGGTTTCACGGCTGAAATAACGGTAGTAACGTACTTTCAGACCAGCCGCTTCCATCACGGGCTTGTGGTTGACATAACTAGGATCGGTGATCCACACGGTAGTATCCGGTTGTGCCACACGCATCAAATCCCCCAGCATACGCAGCGCGCCGCTGGCTCCCGGAGTCTGGATTGCAATCGTGCGCTCCACATCCAAGGTTGAACCTAATACGAGCTGCATCATGCTCTGGTTGAACTCTTCACAACCGGCAAGGCCGACATAAGATTTGGTTTTTTGGCTTGCCACCACTTTATCTTGCGCCAGCGCAACGGCACGCATAATTGGCGTTTCGCCAAGACTGTTTTTATAAACGCCGATTCCAAGATCCACTTTTTGTGGACGAGGATCATTGCGAAAGGCGACGGAGAGAGAAAGTATTGGATCTAAAACTGGTGCTGGTAAATGAGTAAACATGAAAGTCACAACCCTTTGAAATTCAGGTAACAACTCACAAAGTAAACCAGATAAGAGAAAACCGAAAGGGATTTTTTGTTCTCAGTCGCCCCTTAAACACTAGAGCGCTGAGAGCAAGGACTTACAAGGTAAAGCGATGAATCACTTGATTCGCACTGCCCCGCCACTCTAGCCCAGGATCAGCCTGCTCTTGGATAAATTTGCCATCCACCAACACATCAATGTATGGCAGTAAAGCTTGTTGGCTATCATCCAATTCCGCCAAGGTATATCCCGTCCAGAGCCAAATATCTTTATCTGGGCACTCGGTTTTTACCCGCTGCACAAGCTGTAACACCGCTGATAAATTGGCAGGATGCATCGGATCGCCACCCGAGAGCGATAATCCACGGCGTTTGATACGTGTGTCTTTCAAGTCCGCAATGATTTTATCTTCCATTTCTTGGGTATAACGATGTCCAGACGACAGCGACCACGTGCTTTGGTTATAACATCCTTTACATTGATGAACGCAACCGGAGACAAACAGCGTGCAGCGTGTCCCCGGCCCGTTAACCACATCAATCGGATAATATTGATGGTAATTCATACTGTTATAGGTGTTTTACCCGACGTTTTACTTCTTCTTGCTTACCGACGTTAAATGGACGTGCATCTGGGCTGCCCAAATAACCGCATACTCGACGCGTCACTGAGACTTTGGTCGGCTCATGATTGCCACATCGCGGGCAAACAAACCCTTTACTGGTACAGTCAAATTCGCCGGTGAAACCACACTCATAACATTCATCGATTGGCGTATTGGTCCCGTAATACGGCACGCGGTGATAACTGTAATCCCATACGTTTTCGAGCGCTTCTACGTTACGTTGCATGTTCGGGAATTCGCCGTAGCAGATGAATCCGCCGCTTGAAATTTCCGGATACGGCATTTCAAAATCGATTTTGTCGTACGGATTCACCTTCTTCTGAACATCCAAATGGAAGCTGTTGGTGTAGTAACCTTTATCCGTCACTCCTTCCACCACGCCAAATTGCTTGGCATCAATTCGGCAGAATCGGCTGCACAGGTTTTCACTCGGAGTGCCATACAGGCTGAACGCGTAACCCGTCTCTTTTTTCCACTGCTCAACCGCGTTGCGCAGATGTTGAATGATTTTCACGGCTTCTTCGCGCAGTTGCACATCATCATAAACATGCTTTTGCTGACCAAACAGCGCCATGATGGTTTCATGTACACCGATATAACCCAATGAAATAGAAGCTCGGCCATGTTTGAAAATATCCGCAATCGAATCATTCGCTTTCAAACGTACACCACACGCCCCTTCCATATATAGGATTGGTGCAACACGTGCTTTCACATTTTCTAAACGGTTAATCCGAGTATCTAATGCGCGGCGAGCAAGTTTCAGTTTGTCATCCAACAGAGCATAGAATTTGTTTATATCGCCTTTCGCCTGCAAGGCAATGCGTGGCAGGTTCAAGCTGACAACGCCAAGATTATTACGCCCTTCATGGATCAACTCCCCATTTTCCTCATAAGGATTTAGGAAAGAGCGACATCCCATTGGGGTTTTGAATGAACCCGTCACTTCAACCACTTTGTCGTAGTTGAGAATGTCTGGGTACATGCGTTTAGAAGCGCACTCTAACGCGAGCTGCTTAATGTCGTAATTAGGATCTTCTGCTTTGTGGTTGAGTCCATTTTTAATCGCAAAAACCAGTTTCGGGAATACCGCCGTTTTACGGTTTTTACCCAAACCTGCGATGCGATTTTTCAGGATCGATTGCTGGATCAAGCGCGATTCCCAGCTTGTACCCAGACCAAAACCAAAGGTCACAAACGGTGTTTGCCCATTTGCGGTATGCAGCGTGTTGACTTCATACTCCAACGATTGGAAAGCGTCATAGCACTCTTTTTCAGTACGCGCCTTAGCAAACGCTTCAGGGCTGTGAATATCCCATTCGCGGGCAATCTCTAGATGCTTTTCGTAGCTTGCCGTCACATAAGGAGCCAGTACTTCATCAATCCGGTTGATGGTAGTGCCACCATAAATATGGCTCGCGACTTGAGCAATAATTTGCGCGGTAACTGCCGTTGCGGTTGAAATTGACTTAGGCGTGTCAATTTCAGCATTACCCATTTTAAACCCATGAGTCAGCATGCCTTTTAAGTCAATCAACATGCAGTTAAACATCGGGAAGAAAGGCGCGTAATCCAGATCATGATAATGAATATCGCCCGACTCATGAGCTTGCACCACATCACGTGGTAAAATTCGTGTTTTGGCATAATGCTTGGCGACAATACCCGCCAACAAATCGCGCTGAGTCGGGATCACTTTGCCATCTTTATTGGCGTTTTCATTGAGCAGATCCGCATTGCTTTCTTGGATCAGACCTTCGATTTCTTTGGTCAGCTTGCTCTGCTTCTCACGCGCGACATCGCGGTCATGGCGATATTCAATGTATGAACGAGCTAATGCTTTGTACGGGCCTTGCATTAGCTCGTTCTCTACTAAGGTTTGAATCTCGGTGATGTGTACCTCATCGTAATCACGCAGCTTGAGTTCAACGGCTAATGCCACATTGAGTGCGTAGATAGCGATTTCCTGATCGGCATGTTCCGCAGCACTTTCTACAGCAGCTTGGATACGATCCCTGTTGAATGGCGCTTTTGAGCCATCACGTTTGATTACGATAGGTTTCACCTTCTCTCCTTACCCAGCATACTCACAGAGTTATCCACAAATACACTATATAGGGCTAATTTTTCTGCGACTGACACTATATGTTGTGGCGTATTTAACGAAATGCATCAAGTGAGAGTATTGATTTAGATCAACGAAAACCGACCAATGAACAAGATCAATGCGATCTTATTGGGGAAGATCTCAAACCAGAAAGAAACCTTGAAAATCGTGATTTTTGTGATGGGACAACCTTGAACTCAATGAAGTATTGTCAGACGCATTGCTACGCTTGAGTGAATCCCCAAACCGCTGGAAAAGTGCGAAATACACGCCCCGAGTTTAACGTCTAGAATACCGATTAAGTTCTCATTTTCTGATGACCGATCAAGCATGAGCTCCCGCACGTCAATCATGCCGCTTGCTACAGTACAACACTGTACCCAAGCGACTTGACATTGTAGATCGGCGTAAAGTGAGACGTTACTGAATATCTAACTTATTGAGTAATGAAGGGTAACCCCAGCCATCATGGCCAGCCTCAATACTTTCTCCTGTTAAATACTCATAAAGTGTAGGAGCCAAAGATCCATTTTGTTCCGACTGCAGAGCAATCGCATTAGGCCCAATCGGTTTACCCCAGAATCCCAAAAACGCATCTTTTTCTAAGTAGCTTTCACCAGCGTGTCGTCCCGGCACTTTGGTGTTGTATCCGACGCCCTGCTTAGGGAAGAGATTCATCGTGCCGGCACGATCTTCTTCATAAAGTGCCGCAAGCTGATTCACAGAGTCAGGACGAGGAGTGAAGCGGGTTAGCTGCCGCCATTCCTGCTCATCACACCAAGTCGCTATGTTCGCTTCTTCAGCACGATAGAGACATTTGTCCACCAACTGCGCGAACTCTTCGAGAGCCTTTGCTTGAGGTTTAGGTAAATATGGATTCAGTTGCTGTAGCTGTAATAGCTGAGGTTGGCCTTGCTGTGACGTGTAAAAACGCTTATTACCCACTAGGCGTATGATCTCATCCAAGCGCTGACCTTCTCGCATGCCGATCACCCGCACAGCACAATCATCCACAGTACAGGTTTTCTCTCTAACCACTAAGTAATCCAAGCTATCCCCTAAACGAACAAGGCTTTCACTAACAATATCAAGGGGTTTGTCACTCTCTTTGGGTTGCCACTGGGTCAATTCTTGATAAATAGGTTGTGTTGCCCACCCTGCCGCTGAATTAAAGAAATCGAGCATGAAGTTACCTCCGGCAGTCGAGGCCACCACAACATCAATCTTCTGATAACTGGGCGCATTAAGAGCATTGGTTAATTTCGGCCCCTCTCCTTCATCGGAGGAAATTTTCTCCAGCGCAATCTTAATCCCCAGATCTTTTTGTAATGACTCAAAAATTTTACGTTCTGGATTTAAGGTGCCGTAAACGGGAGCTAAACCGTGATCGCCCGCCATTCCCCATAAAGTACGCTCATAAATTCCAGCTTTTTTGTATGCGGCTTCTGTTTCTCTCAACCAGTAATCTAAGCGATTCAATTCTCCCGTTGGCATGATCACCTCATCGCTAAACGGTCCAGCGAAATGGGCAAAATGGTCGGGCCAAGGATTATAAATCAGCGTGTAATCGGGCATGCCAAAGATGTCCCGCTCAGCATATTCAGCCAGTTGTTGCTCAAGGCGCTGCTTTAATGTCGCTCGCGTTAATACCATCCATTTCGACGAATTTTGGTAAGCGGTGATCTGCTCAATTAATTTCGCTCTTAATGGGGTAAGTTGACGTTCCACCTCCGCCCTTTCATTTAATTCTCGCAAACAACGTTTTTCACCGAAATCACGTAGAGCTTCGCCAGCACCAAGATTCACCAGTCCATCGTAGGTAGTATGTGCATTCCAATCATACTGTGCGTTACAGTTGAGTGTTTTCAAGTAATCTAGGCGATCGAACATTGTCTTCACACCTCGTTCATTGACTAAGCGATCGAGCTGCAAAGCATCGTTGCCAAAAAAGTAGTAAGCGCGATCTGCTTGACGATCAACGAAGTGGAAATTGGGAATACCAGTACCACCAAGCCCAGAAACCTTAGCGCCAGTTTTGATGATAGGTAAATTACGCACACTGATTGTCGGTGTCGAAGAGATACCGACTTGCACAATGGTTGGACGATAATGCTGATAAAGCTGTTTGAAGAAGGGCAAATAGTAAGGATCTTGATAATTTTGCTCAGCCAAGGTGGAGAGGAAACGGACTTGTTGCTTATGTTCTAGCGACTCCATCAGCGTTGAATGCTGGTTTTTTTCAGCTTGTTGATGTTCTGCATAGACTTGTTTGATAAAGGGGATTTCTGGGTGAACAAGCCCTTCAATCAAGCCTTGCTGCAAACCATCCACTGTCACTTGTACCGCAAAACGGCGCTGCTGTTGTGAAGTTAAAAAAGTGACTAATTGCTCAGGGTCACTATCCAATGTTTTGTTTAACCACTCTTTTAAACGCGCGGTGCGCTCTTCCTGATAAAGAAATTGTCGATATCCTTTCAGCACATTCAAACGCACAAAATCAATTAGGCTAACCGTAATCGCTTGCGCTTTGTTGTTCACTTTATTGGCGTTTTCTGGTTTCGCATCTTCTAGAACCGACAGAAGTGCATGTTTCATCTCCCCCTCATCCATGCCGTTGGCCGTTTGACGCAGAATATCCACGACAAGTGGTTGAATTTTTGAGACTAAGGCTTTATCAGCAGGCGTATCCGACAAATACTGGTATTGGGAAGGCAGTTGTTTGAGATCACGCCACTCACCAATCTGAACTAGAGCGTCATACAAGGTCACCATAGTCGCAATAAATTCACTGTCGACTTTAATTCCTTCTTGGTGAGCTTGATCTTTACTATGTTGGCTTTGCTCTGTCACTACAGGTTTGCCAAGCTGAAACAAACTATGTTCAAACCCCTTTAAGGCTGGCTCATCATACACAGTGGATAAATAATTTTTGAATTGATCTTCCGTTGCCATGCCGGTGTAGCGGTCATAATACTGATAAAGAAAATATCCCAACGGGATTGCATAGCTGGGATCGGAAATTTGCTTTATGACTCGCGCTTTCGTTTTTACGTCCAATGGTAAGGTGAGGATATAACTATCCAAAGTGAGACCAGCGATAGTAAACAGCGCGGTATCGCGTGTTAATCGAGTTGAATAACTCAACGAGTTGGTGATTTGATGCTTAAAAACATGCGCCGAGTTATACACGCCTCCCACAAGAGGCATTGATTCCACTGCGCCATTTACTGAAAAGGGTAAACATCCCAAAATAGCCATTATTGAGAGTCTTTTATATTGATGAGATGCGTACATAATCTTTCCTATTTCAGTTTGATAATGCGTCAATTTAAAGGTTAGAGCGCTTGAAAAAGCAACACTCTGCCTTCGATAACATAATGAATCAACACATGTTTCGTAATTCTGACTCTATATCTCTTTATTCTTGAAACATTTTTCTATCACACCATTTTATGCCGTAAGGCTACTAAAAGTGTTGAAATGCGCAAAACACGTAGACATTGGGGGATTGATACGTTCATGAAAACGATGAAACCAATGAAAAGATCAGCGGACTTAGCCGACAATATCTGCCTATAAAGCACCTCGATAGCGACACTCACTCAAGCAAAGTGAACGTAATTGCACAAAAAGAATATAGATCGAACGATTTAGCTCTTTGGCTACATTACCTTTTAAGCCCTTAAAATAATCACCACCTGTAAAAGCGGTGGTTTAGGGATGACAACAAAAAGCGAGTGAACGCTGTGCCTTCACTCGCTTTTTTGCCTCATGTTTTCACGCTCTACCTACCTCAATGAGCAAAGGGGTAGAAAACCAATCCTTGCTCGGTCACTAGCATGCAATCCATCCCACCCGCGTGCGCTGCCTGAAGTCCTAATTGGGTATCTTCAAACACCAAACACTGTTTAGGTGTCAAGCCGAGTTGCTCACACGCCATCAGAAAGGTTTCGGGGTGCGGCTTGTGCTGTTGCACATCGCTGGCCGTCACAACAGCATCAAATTTATCCAACACCTGCGCATTACTTAATAAACGCAGCGCGCTATCACGTTGGCTCCCCGTCCCTATTGCCATTTTCTTCTTACCCTGCCATTGGCAGAGTAATTCATAAGTGGCGGGGATCACTTCCGCTTGCAGCCCCATGCTGGCAAACCAATCCATTTTGTAGGCTGCGACGCGATCGGGATCGAGCGCCAACCCTAATTTTTTATTGATGTGCGTCGTAATTTTTGCACTTGGCATCCCGCCTAATCCATAGAGCCACTGGGCATCAAATAGGAAGTCAAAATGCTTCGCCGTCGCTTCCCAAGCGGTTAAATGCGCAGGCATGGTATCAAGCAGGGTTCCATCCATATCAAATATGAATCCTTCATAAAGGCTAAAGTTGACAACAGTCACAGCATCTCCAATTTTTTGTAATAAATTTGTCATTAATATTTCATATAAAGCTGAAAGCGATGAACGACACTAGTATTGATAGTTTCATTATTCTCAGTACACTGCTGCACGCATTGCACTCAGACACCTATCTCGTTGATGGGATGTCAATGGAATAAAAATAACAAGTAGGTAACACCATGAATATTCGCCATAAACTTTATACTTTGGGCATTATTGCCATACTGGGCTCCATCGCCATTTTCTTTACGACCTCACAGTTTGCCCAGACCAACGATGAACTTAATCGAGCTATCAATCAAGTCGATAAACTGGAAGTCAGGTTACTCAATTTAAGACGCAACGAAAAAGACTTTTTATTGCGTAGCGATGCCAAATATCTGGATACCTTTCAAAAAAATACTGACCTGTTCCTCAATTTACAAACTGAACTCGACGCCATCATGCTCAAATATGAGCTGGGTGACTCCAACGCTTTACGTACTGACCTACTGGAATACAAACAGGGTTTTGAACAGTTAGTGCGAGCCTATCAAACCCTCGGCCTTAATCAGGAAAGTGGCTTGTGGAAAAGCTACTATCAGGCGCTCGAGCAAGCCAAACAACAAGCTTCCGCAGAAGAGCTGTTAGCCCTAGTGGATTTCCATCAGCAGGTATTAGCAGGCTCCGCCAACTCAAGCGCGTTGAACCAATTTTCTGACCTGATCAAATCCGCTCAAGCCGTGGTGAACCAAGCAAAAGTGATCGGCTTGAAATACAACGAAGGCTTACTGGGTGCCACGCGTTCTCACTCTCACGATGTCGAAGAGATGTTTAAAGCCTTCTCTAAAACCCTGACGCAAGCGGTTGATGAGAAGCAGCAAACCATGAATACCGTGAAACTCTCCGTTACCATTGTCGTGGTATTGATTATTTTGCTGGTGATTTTCCAAATCAGCCGCTCAATCAATTTACAAGTCAGTCAATTGTTGCTGGTTATTCAACGAATTGCGCAATCTAACGACATTTCTCTGCGCGCCGAGCTCAAAGGGAATGATGAAATCACCGCCGTGGCACGCTATTTCAATAGCCTGTTGGATAAATTTGAGCATTTGATCAGCAGTTCACAGACCAAATCTCACCAATTGTACAGCAGCACTTCGAGCATGCATGACGAGCTTGAGCAAGTGATTGAGCAATTTAATGTTCAATCTGATCACATGGGCTTGATGGCGACATCGGTACAACAGATGGTATCGACCATTAGTGAGATTTCGGAAAGCACTAACATTGCTGTCGATGGCGTTAATCAGGCAGCGCGCAATGCGGAACAAGGCCGCAGCGTGGTGGTGACTACGGTGAAAAACATTGACTTACTCTCCTCTACCCTACAGAAAAGCCAACACTCTATCGGCTCATTGAATGCCTTTGTTGAAAAAATCGGTGGTGCGGTGAGCATCATTCAAGGGATTGCAGAACAAACTAACCTACTCGCCTTAAACGCCGCGATTGAAGCCGCACGTGCCGGTGAACAAGGACGCGGCTTTGCGGTGGTCGCCGATGAAGTACGCTCACTCGCGACTCGTACCCATCAATCGACGGAAGAGATCACGCGCGTTGTCTCCAATATCCAGTCACAAATGAGTCAAGTGGTCGATGACATTGATTTGTGTAACAACCAAGGTCAGGAAACGCTAAGCGCCTCTCGTCAACTTGACGAAAGCTTGCAGCAGATCCTGCGTGACATGCATACGATTCAAGATAACTCACAGCGCATCGCGGCAGCGATTGAAGAACAAGGCAGTGTGATGAACCATGTCAGTGAGTCGATTGCTGAGCTGAATACGATTTCAGAAAACAATATGCGCTCCGCACAGCAATGTCTTACTGAGGTCGATACAGTGTCACGCCAAGCCCATGCCATGGATGAAGCGGTTGCAGAGTTTCGCACCAATCGTGACTAAGCTTTACTTTCCTGAACTCACAGAAAGGCTCTTATGAGCCTTTCTTCTTTTTCTCTGTGTGACTGAGGTGAGCATAGAACAGCGATCCTGCTTCTTGATGAAATGTTGTAGCATGCTCTGCTATCCATAGAACAAGTTTTATCCATCCTTGTCATGCCAACATCGTAAAAACACCCATTTACAGAGCAAATAACTAACAATCTAACCAAAAGACAGATCAATTCAAATAAAATCCGCCTTTAACAAGAATTAATCACCAATATTAATTGATACTTTTATTGCTTTAGATCATGCAAAGTGCAAGTTGAACTCGTGCTACAAATTAATTTTCAGTAAATTCCTGACATACATTTTACAGTTTGAAATAAACGGACATTTTTGGAGATTGCTATGCTTGAGCTTCTGATTGGCTTAGTCGTGACCTTTGCGGTCGGCTATTTCATCGTTAAAGGCTATAAGCCTGCGGGTATCCTACTCACCGCAGGGATTTTGCTACTCATTTTAACCGGTATCTTGGGACACAAAGTCCTACCGGGACAGATGGAATCAACCGGTAACCTACTCACCGATGCAATGGAGTATGTGAAATACATGCTGCAAAACCGTGGCGGCGGCTTAGGTATGCAAATTATGTTGCTGTGTGGTTTTGCGTCATACATGACGCACATTGGTGCCAACAACGTAGTGGTAAAACAGTTTTCTAAACCACTCTCTTTTATTAAATCACCCTACATCTTGTTGGTCGCAGCCTATCTTGTTGCCTGTTTGATGTCTCTGGCAGTGAGTTCAGCCACCGGCCTTGGCGTGTTATTAATGGCGACCTTATTCCCAATGATGACCGCGATGGGCATTTCTCGCCCTGCGGCGGTAGCGGTGTGTGCCTCTCCGGCTGCGATCATTCTCTCTCCTACCTCTGGTGACGTGGTCATTGCGGCAGAAAAATCCGGTTTGCCATTGCACGTATTCGCCGTAGAAACCGTATTGCCTGTTTCGATCTGCGCGATCATTGTGATGGCGGCCGCCGCGTATTTCTGGAACCAATACCTTGATAAGAAAGACAATACACCAATGGAGAAAGTGGATTTGTCTGAAATGGAGGTTAAATCACCAGCTTATTATGCAGTCCTGCCATTCTTACCCATCATCGGTGTCTTTGTGTTCAATGGTGAAACGCTGCCAGGCATTACGCTGGATATCTATACCATCGTTGTACTGTCAATTTTCATTGGCGTGCTGGTCGACTACATCACTAAACGTTTCAATGGTAAGCAAACGTTGGAAGATCTTGAAGCCTGTTACGAAGGCATGGCGGATGCCTTTAAAGGCGTAGTCATGTTGTTGGTTGCAGCAGGCGTATTTGCACAAGGTTTGATGTCAATTGGTGCGATTGACAACCTACTGCACTTAGCAGAAGTGGCGGGGGCTGGCGGTATTGCGCTGATGTTGATTCTGACTGGTTTAACCGTCGCCGCTGCGATTGCCACCGGCTCAGGCAACGCGCCTTTCTATGCGTTTGTGGAATTGGCTCCGTCACTGGCTGCGAAAATGGGACTCAACCCCGCATTCCTGATTATTCCTATGCTGCAAGCCTCCAACCTTGGCCGTACCATTTCTCCGGTTTCTGGTGTGGTAGTAGCTACCGCGGGTATGGGTAAAATCAGCCCATTCGAAGTGGTAAAGCGTACTTCTGTGCCTGTGTTACTGGGCCTTGTTACGGTGATCATCGGTACTATGGTGCTGGTACCTATGCACGCTTAACTGTCCGTGTTATGACCAATATTCAAAAGGGCGTGAAATCACGCCCTTTTCTTTTTGAGTCGTATAAGCAACTCGTAAAAACATGTCCAATTCTGGATTATTCACAAGGGGGCGCGAGATGGATTAGCGCCAATCCTCCGAGCGAAGTTTCGCGGTATTTCTTATTCATATCTTTCCCAGTCTGATACATGGTTTCAATCACCTTATCGAGTGAAATCAGACATTTACTGGTGCGCTTGAGGGCCATGCGCGAAGCATTGATCGCTTTCACTGCACCCATCGCGTTACGCTCAATACAAGGCACTTGCACCAAACCGCCTATCGGGTCGCAGGTCATCCCTAATGAGTGCTCCATAGCAATTTCTGCCGCCATGCAGATTTGCTCATTACTGCCACCACGCAAAGCCGTTAAGCCTGCGGCGGCCATGGAGGAAGAAACGCCCACTTCACCCTGACACCCAACTTCAGCACCGGAAATGGAGGCATTGGTTTTATACAAGATTCCGATCGCGCCAGACACGGCGAGAAAATCCTTAAGCTGTTTGGTATCGAGCGCTTTGATAAAACGGTGGTAATACATCAAAACCGCAGGGATCACGCCCGCGGCTCCATTGGTGGGCGATGTCACCACTTGTCCACCAGCGGCATTCTCCTCACTCACCGCAAAAGCAAAGAGGTTAATCCAATCCATCACTTCCATCGGATCATTTTCAATCGCTGCATTGGCTTCAAGTTTTTTCAGCAAACTCGGCGCACGGCGAGTGACATTTAATCCCCCTTCTAAAATGCCTTCGGTCGCAAAACCACGCTCCATACACTGGCTCATCACTCGCCAGATTTGATCGGCCTTGGCATCAATCACCGCCATCTCTTGAAAAGCCAGTTCATTACGCAGAATCATTCCGCCTAAACTCAAACCATGTTTTTCAGCTTGGTGCAGCATTTCATCGGCACTGGTAAAGGGGTAAGTCACCGTCACATCGGCGGTCGCGGTACCATTTTGCAACTGCTCAGCGGTCGCAACAAAGCCACCACCGACTGAATAATAGGTTTCAAAATCAATCTGTTGTCCTTGAGTATCAAACGCGCTCAACGTCATACCATTTTCGTGCAGCGGCAGATTATCTTGATGAAAAAGAAGATCCTGATGGTAATCGAAGGCAATGTCATGCTGACCATTGAGACGCAGCTTACCCGTTTGCAACGCTTCACGTAGAGTCTGATTAGCGTCACCAATCTTGATGGTGGCAGGTTGATTCCCCATTAAGCCCAGTAAGGTAGCACGATCAGTGTGGTGCCCCTTCCCCGTTAAAGACAGCGAACCATACAGATCCACTTGTATGCGAGCAACTTTATTCAGTTGTCGCAATAACTGCTGCACAAAACGGTAACCTGCAATCATCGGCCCATTGGTATGCGAGCTGGAAGGGCCAACCCCAATTTTGTAAATATCAAAGATTGAGAGCATAACTTTCCCCTTTGTATATACCCAAACGACTTGGCGTTGCAGGTAGGCAGCAAGTGAGTTCATCCCCATGAGCATAGATAAACACTGTGATTAGGGTGAACGAACGTAGCCAACACCGTTGCAGCTTCAAGTAGGAAGGGTTGAACACCTTAGGTCATCGTTACCCGTAAGTATATACCCGTTCAACGCTCTCGCTCAGGGGAAAGCTTTCACTATCAGTTAGCATACCGCTCTAGATAAAGAATCGTGGCAGCGGTGCGTGACGGCACATCAAGCTTTTTCAGTAAGCTTTTCATGTGCACTTTGACGGTAGATTCAGAAATAAACAAGCGGTCGGCGATTTGTCGATTGCGATAACCCTTTGCCACTTCTGACATAATTTGCATTTCACGTTCCGTTAGTGCTTCAAAAGGATTACTCGTATGCTCGCGATTTAAAAGGTAGCGTTCGACCGACTCACTAAAGGCTTTTTCGCCTTGCATGGCTTGTTTAAGCAGCGCCACCAGTTGATCTGGCTCAGTGTCTTTGAGGAGATAGCCATCAGCCCCCGCTTTGACTAATGCTTCAATATCTGCGGCGCTGTCTGAAACCGTGAGGATCACCACATAAGCGTCACACTCATCGGTGCGCAGCGCAGTCAGCGTATCCAATCCCGACATCCCTTTCATATTGAGATCGAGCAGAATCAAGTCCGGTTGTAGATCATGCGCCAGAGCAATCGCTTCAGCCCCATTCCCCGCTTCGGCAACCACCTCAAATTCTTCTTCAAAACTCAATAGTTGATTGATACCACGGCGCATCAGCGGGTGATCATCCACTAAAAGGACTCTACAACTCATTCTTATTTTTCTCCTCGCTTTGTTGGTAAGTCAGCACCACTTTGCAGCCTTTACCCGGAGCGGATTCAACCTTTAATTCGCCACGTAAACGGGCGGCCCGTTCTTGCATTATGCTCATACCATAGTGATTGAGCTTGTGATCTTGCAGATCGAAGCCAACCCCATCATCTTCGATCGTAACTTGGACTCGTCCCTGCTGTTCTTGGCAGTTGACCTTAATTTTAGTGGCTTTGGCGTGCTTTATCGCGTTAATCGTAGCTTCACGAATCAACTGCACCAAATGCACTTGCTGATGAGCATCCAGCGCAATTGAGGAAAGCGCATTATTGAGTTCAATTTTCGCATCGGTTTGTCCCGAAAGCTGAGTCAGCATACCCAGTAGAGATTGACCAAAACTGCCTTCGGTTAAGGTCAGCCGGAAGGTGGTGAGCAGTTCGCGCAACTGGGTATAAGCATCCGACAGACCTTTATCGATTTCGCGAATGATGTTTTCCGTCTTACTTAAATCGCCATCCGACTTTAACGGCGTCACGGAACGTTTCAGCAAGGTCAACTGGATCTTTAAATAAGAGAGCGATTGAGCAAGCGAATCATGCAGTTCTCGCGCTATGGTGGCTCGCTCTTCCATTAACAGCAGTTGCTCTGCTTGGCGCTGCGCTTGATTGTAGTAAATCGCGCGCGACAATATCAGCGCAAAGTTATCAATCAAAGCCCGATCTGGCTCAGGCGAACCCGCTTCCCAATACAAAAAGCCAAGATGATGACCATCTAAGGTGAGTGGTGTTTGCAACATCGCAGCACCGCTTGGCTTTCCTTCTTGCAAAATCAATGGCTTGCCAGCTTCCTCTTCAATTTCTAATCGAAGAGCACAAATCCCTTCCAACGCGACCCAATGGCGCAAAATGGTTTGGAAGTTACTCGCCGTGATCCGTGAAGCCGTCAACTCTTGCGAAGAGTGATACAAGACCTGCAGCGATTGATTGGCCATTTGCAGCTTGTAGGTTTTCTCATTTACGGCGTGCTCTAGCCCGCGATAAAGTTTGCCAAGATCGCCCGCCATACTGTTAAACGTTCGGCTGAGGATCCCCATTTCAGTGCTGCTGGTCTCCTCCAGCATGACATCAAAATTTCGATTTTTGATCTTTTCGCTGGCATCAACCATGGCATTGAGCGGCCGCACGACCTGCTCCCGGATGTAATACACCACAAAGAGGGATACCGCAAAAATCCCGCCTAAACCAAAACTGCCTACTGCAGCTAACGCAATCAATTTACGCTCAGAAAAGCGCTGTAACTTGAGTACAAAGCCATCCACTAAGCTGACAAAAGGCGCAACTTGGTCAAGATATTGCGCTTTTTGGTCACTATTAAGCACTTTTTTGAGCTCATGCCAGCGCTCAATCAGCTGGTAGTAATCTTGTTGAATGTCACTGGGTACCGTCCAGTCGAGCAAAGCGAGCATGGAGGGCGAGTACAGTGAGTTTTCAAACAGAAAAATATGCGCCTTGTAGTCATGGGATTGGGTTTGGATGTCATACGCCAAACGATAACTCTGCATACGCATAGAGCCGGAGACGTTTACCGCTTCTGCATCATTCAAAGAAGACGCCAAAGTGACAATGGCAACCCCAGTCGTCAATGCCGAGAGAAACAAAATCAATAACATGGCTTTCGCCATAGTACGGGTTAATGAATGTCGTACTGGAGTGAACAATGCCGTCTCTCTCTGATTGATAACCAAGCTTCCACCTCTTTAGGGCTACACACTATCCGAAACGGGCAGGTTAATTTATTGATCCAAAACAATCCACCACCCCAATTACCTCCTAAGAGGTATTTATACAAATATGTCAAAAACTACAATTTGTGTATGGGAATATGGCAGGTTGTGAACAGGTGTGGAGAAAAACATGGTCGACTTAAGTAAACGACGTTGGTTCACTCCGAATCGTCAGCCCAACCAAAGCCAAGTTCGGCTGCCTTGGTTAGCGCGTCCAGACGCGTTTACCGATGAGTGTACTCGCTGCGGCAAGTGCGTTACTGCGTGTGAGACTCACATTATCGAAAAAGGCGATGGCGGCTTTCCCACGGTGAATTTTTCGATGGATGAGTGCACGTTTTGTTACCATTTGCTGATTTTTACATCGCTTGCTGCTGTGTGTTTCACTGTTTTTTTGTCATTCGATTCACGCTTCGGATTCGCCTACCGATAAATAGA
>NZ_WPDC01000040.1:0-30928 GCF_035615595.1 Vibrio sp. R-1
CCAGAGAGGCGTAATCAGACTTCAACTGCAATAATAAATCGAAGGAGTCCGGGAGTGGTTGACC
This sequence comes from Vibrio sp. R-1, assembly GCF_035615595.1. NCBI lineage: Bacteria > Pseudomonadati > Pseudomonadota > Gammaproteobacteria > Vibrionales > Vibrionaceae > Vibrio > Vibrio sp. R-1. Next base: position 65 of record NZ_WPDC01000040.1, read on the forward strand.
ATGGATGGTACGATAGCGCTCGGCAATTCGTTCCCCTTGCTGGGGGCTCAGAAACATTCGTTTTTTCGCCGCCTCTAACGTTTCCCAATTTACCTCTCCCCTAGCAAGCCTAGCCTTGGCACGAGCGGTTTTGGCAAAAGCGTTGCGCTGCTGCTCATCCAGCCCCCTTGGCAGTAGGTTGGCCGCTTCCAGTAAAATGAGGTCCACCTCGGTGTCATAGCCGCTCTGGTAGGTATCGGGTCGGCCAAGAAATTCACTCTCATTCAACTTCAGTTTAAAATCGCCGCTGCGCTCCATCTTCTCCTGTTGGGCGGCGATACGTTCACTATCCAGCCTGCTGTGGTGTAGAGCGGTCTGCAGCAGAGCGTCACGGCCGATCAGGGCATAGGGTGTACCGTCCGCCCGCCGGCCAGTCAGCATGTTGCCGCCATCTATGATAGAGAAGGTAGGGATGAGTTCACGTCCCTGCGCCTCGGCGAAGCGATTGGCTTGGGAGAGTGTTGCGTCGTTGAGTCCCTGAGAGTCTTTTTCACCGAGGCTGTGATGACCCTCCTGCTCGGCTTGTGGGCTTTGATCGGTCAGAGCGGTGATGAAGGCGTGGTAGCTATCCTTGTCGGCTAGCGACGCCCGAGGGCGGAAGATGAGTGCGCCATCGCGCGACGGCCACATGTTGTCCTCAGTCCAAGTGTACATGTCGCTGTGGGTGTTGACCGAGAATCCCTGCTCTCTGCCAATCTGCTCCAGTTCGGCTACCAGTTCCGGTTCGATTTGAATGGGCAGGTGGAGCTGATTGATCTTGTTGCTCAAGTCGTCCTGTGTCAGCTGAAAAGTACGATCGAGGGCGGGGGAGTGCTGACCGTCGGTGAGCGATGGATCGTCGGGGAAGATCAAAGGTGCTGCCATGGCCGAGTGGAACCAGAAGAGGGTGGATATGGCAAGTGCCACGCTAGTTTTGCGCATGATTATTTCCTATTGTATGGCGGGAGAGACTCGCAAGTCTGAATATCAGCATGCAGCTCAGTGCCGCACACTTCGCGTGAAACCATAACCCGCTGAATAAACAAACATAAGTGCAAGCGAGAATTCTTTGCATTCATTTTGCAAACTTTACCAAGCTAAAACATTAGGCATACTGATAATTCGATCTCGTTTGTAGATGCAGTGCAGATTCGCTCCGCGAACCTAAGATCCTCAATCTTATGGCGACGGCTCCTAGTACATAAACCAGATTGCCGATAAACTTCCGCCAACTTTGAGCTTGGCTTTTGAATCAACACTCAATAAGTAGGAATCAATGGAAAAAATTGCCATTTTGGTCGATGTACAAAACGTGTATTACACCTGCCGCGAGCAATATGGCCGGCACTTTGATTACAATCAGTTTTGGTCGCAAGTGACGCAAAATCGTACGGTAGTGAAAGCCAATGCCTATGCGATTGCCAGCAAAGATCCGCAGCAGAGGCAATTTCATCATATTTTACGAGGGATTGGCTTTGAGGTGATGCTAAAACCTTTTATCCAGCGCAGTGATGGTAGCGCGAAAGGGGATTGGGATGTCGGGATTGCCCTTGATGGCTATGAATTAGCTCAGGAGGTAGACACCGTGGTGCTCGTTTCTGGGGATGGTGATTTTGAGCCTTTGGTGACCAGAATTGCGCAACGCTTTCAGGTTAAGGTGGAAGTGTATGGCGTGCCGAAACTGACCGCGCAACATTTAATCGATGTCGCCAGTCAATTTCACCCGATTGAGCACAATCTATTACTGTAATGCGCTATTGCTCAGCGAGGGCTCAGTAGGGTTTGCATCGCGGGTTCCAAGCTCGGGATTCGCTTCTTGTTCTGCCGCGAGTTTAGCCCGCTCCGCTTTAGAAATATAACGAGGCTTATTGCTCGGGTGTAATTTCGCATGTTGCTTTTTAAGGCGTTTTTGTAATGTCTGATTAATTTTCTTTTTACGGTTCATCGGGTTGTGCTCGAAACAGGATGATTAGGGAGTTTCCCTGCGATTGGGCACTGCCGCTGTGTTGGTACAATGCTCAGTCGTTCGGGTATAGATAGCAAAAAAGACGCCCTAAGGCGTCTTTTTCTTGAATGTGGCGGTGAGTGAGAGATTCGAACTCTCGATACGTTGCCGTATACACACTTTCCAGGCGTGCTCCTTCAGCCACTCGGACAACTCACCGAATCGTTAACCGCTTGGCTAACGAGGCGCTAATTTAATGATTCTACTGTGGATGGTCAAGCAGAAATCCGAAAAAAACTCGCGCATTGAGTGCGTTTGCTTACAAAGTAGCTGGAGTGGGCAAAATCACGACAATTGTGCTGGGTTTTCTCTAATAATAAGGCTCCTTGCGGAGCCTTATTGGTTCGGAAGGGGGAGATTAACCGCCTGATTATACTTTGGCGACTTTCACTCTAAACAGCACGGCATAGAAGAGCGGGATCACGACTAAGGTCAGAATGGTGGCAAACAGCAAACCAAACATAATGGTGACCGCCATACTCTTAAAGAATGGGTCTACGAGCAGTGGAGCCACACCTAAAATCGTGGTGAATGCGCCTAGCAGAACTGGGCGTGCACGGCTCACCGCCGCGTCAATGATCGCGAAGTAAGCTTGTTTACCTTCGCGAATTTCCGCATCCGCTTGGTCAACCAAGACAATCGCGTTTTTCACCATCATACCAATCAAGCTTAGGAAACCGAGGATCGCCATAAACTCGAACGGAGTTTGAAAGGCGATAAGGCCAATGGTGACACCCACAACAGCAAAGGGTGCGGTCATCCAGATCACAAGTGGCTGACGCAGTGCGTTAAACATAAACACCACCGCGAGAATCATCGCCGCGAAGCCGTAAGGCGCGGAGAGCGCCAAACCTTCATTGGCGTCTTTCGAGGCTTTGTATTCACCGTACCAAATCAGCTCATAGCCAGCAGGTAGTTCAATCTGCTCGATTTTTTCGCGCACATTATTGAACGCATCACCGGTCATCACTCCGGGCGCTGGGTCAGCTTGTACCAAGATGGTCGGCATGCGGTTAATACGGCGCAGTAAGGCATCTTGATAGACAGTATCGACCGAATCTACTAGTTGGCTCACCGGAACGTAGCGCCCCGTTTGCGCGCTGAACACTTCACTGTTTTCAATCGCGCGTTCGTGATTGCGTTCACTTTCTGGTGCACGCACCATCAGCGGGATCAAGTCATTGCCTTCGCGATACACTCCAACATTACGGCCATTGAGCGTTTGCGCGATCGCGGCGCTGATTTCTTGTGTGGTTAAGCCAAGGCGCTGTGCTTCTTGCGCGGAATACACGGGTTGCAATACCGGCACTTGTTGACGCCAGTCATCTTGCACCGCGATCAAGTTCGGGTCGTTATGCATGATGGCTTTGGCTTGTTCAGCCAATTGGCGCAGCACATGGCTGTCTGGGCCTTTGAAACCGGCTTCAATTTTCTTGCCGCCGCCGCGACCGAGCATAAACTTCCACACCTTGATTGAGGCATCTGGGTATTTGGCATCCAGCTCATTTTGCAGCTCGCCTACTAATGGGGCAATTTTGGTGTAGTCATCAATATCAATCAGCAATTGGCCGTAACTTGGGTTACGCGCCTCGGGTGAGTAGGTCAGCATAAAACGTAGACCACCACCGCCGATGAAACTGGTGATATTGGTAATCCCCTCTTTTTGCGCCACGTCTTTCTCAATGTTGGCGACAACCTGTTCGGTACGGCGAATATCCGATCCTTGTGGCAAGTACACATCCACCACAAATTGCGGGCGTTGCGACTCTGGCATAAAGCCTGGCGGAATAAACTGAGCACCCCACACCGCAGCCACCAAGGTGCCAAGCAGCATCGCACAACTGACCACGCGGTGGCTTAACACCCATTGCAGAACAGCTTTATAACCCGTTACCAATTTAGACGGTTTCGCCTCTTTGGTTGCAGGTTTAACACGTAAAAAGTCATGGCACAGCATGGGGGTGACGGTTACTGCAAACACCCAACTCAAAAACATCGAGTAGAGGATCACCCAAAACAGCGAGCCAGCGTATTCGCCCATATCCGAAGGGGAGAGGCCAATCGCGCTGAAGGCAAAAATGCCCACCACCGTGCCGCCTAGCAGTGGCCATTTAGTGGCATTAACCACTTCAGAGACCACTTGCTGTTTATCGGCGTTCGGATCTTGTTGAAAACGCACGAGTACACCATCGGTAACCACAATCGCGTTATCCACCAACATGCCGAGGGCGATGATGAGCGCGCCGAGCGAAATCCGCTGCATGGCGATGTCATCAATCAGCATCACACATAAGGTACCGGCAACAGTAAGCAGCAAAACAAAACCGATAATGACGCCTGAGCGTACGCCCATGAACAGCAGGAGCACGACAAACACGATGGCGACAGCGGCAATCAGGTTATCGATAAAATTGGCCACCGAAGCGCGCACCGAGTCAGACTGCATTGAAATCACATGCAGATCCATGCCCAGTGGACGCTGGCTTTCAAGTTCAGCCAAGCGTGCTTTGACGGCATCGCCCATCTCCACCACGTTACCGCCGGTGACATTCGAGATACCAAAACCAATCGCACGCTGACCGTTATAGCGCATCAGCATCGATGCGGGTTCGGTGTAGCCACGGCTGATGTTGGCAATATCACCTAGGCGTACCACCGCATTGTTGCTACCGACCGCCACTTGCAAATTAGTGAGGTCAGCCAAGGAGCTGATGTTGGATTTAGGGATCACCGGAATGCGCATCTGCTGTGCATCGACGCTGCCTGCAACGGTGACTAGGCTCTGCTTTTGTAGCACTTGCAGCACGCGTTCAACCGAAAGGCCAAATTCCGCCATGCGTTCGCTGGACATCTCGATAAAGATCGCTTCTTGCTGCTCAGCCAATGTGGCGGCTTTGGCCACACCCGGCACCAAAACCAGTTCACGGCGCAGGGTATCAACGTAGTCTTGCAGCTGTTTGTCGCTAAAGCCTTCCCCAGTTACCGCATAAAACAGCGCGTACACGTCAGAGAAGTCATCGTTAACGATTGAAGCGCCCGCACCGGGAGGCAGTTGGCGCTGCGCATCCGCGACTTTGCGGCGTAATTTGTCCCATACCTGCTGCAACTGCGCGGAGGATTTGGCAAATTCGAGTTTGATTTCTACCGTCACTTCAGAGCGGCCTTGCATCGAAACCGATTTGACTTCTTTTAGCTCTTGCAGAGCTTGCACCGCACCTTCAATGACATCGGTCACTTCATCTGCGACCTCTTGCGCGGTGGCACCCGGATAAGGCGTCACAATCACCGCTTGGCGAATGACAAACTCAGGATCTTCAAAGCGACCCAATTTGAGGTAGCTGATGTAGCCGCCAATCAAGGTTAGGGCTATCAGCACCCAAACGCTGGTGCGTTTGGCAAGGGTATAACGTGCAATATCCATTATTGGGCTCCGTTGTTATCCGTGTAGGGACGAACGGTCATGCCTTCGCGTACACTCGAAACACCGGCGATAATAACCTGCTCACCCGGTTTGAGATGCTGAGTGATCACCACGCGATCTTTGTAGGTGGTGCCAATGTCGACGTAACGTTTTTCCGCTTGGTCTTGCGCATTGACCACCCACACAAATTGTTTGCCTTGGTTATCTGGAACTAGGGCGGTGAGTGGTAGGGTGATGAGCGTGTTTTCAGCGGTTGGATTGTCGGCAACTGGCAGTACTTTGGCTGACATGCCGGGCATTACGCGAAAGCCTTTCAAATCCTCAAAACCAAGCACTACAGAGTAAGTTTGTGAATCCGAACTTGGCTGAGTAGAGTAGGTACGCAGCTTTAAATCAAATTGCTGATTGGGAATCGCGCTTAACTCGGCGATCGCGCGGGTATTGCGCACACCTGAGAGCATGACACGATGCGGGATCTCAATCGCCACTTCCAAATCATTCAGATCTTGCAAAATCATGATCACTTGATTGGCTTGCACTTGAGCAAAATTCTCGATGGTTTTTTCACTGATGACGCCATCAAACGGGGCGGTGATTTGGGTGTACTCCAGTTTGCGTTTGGCCTCTTCCACACGGTTTTTGGCAAGGTCGTAGCGATTGGTGACTTTATCCAGCTCGGCTTTAGAAATGGCTTGGGTTTTCTCAAAAATGGCTTTGGCGCGGCTGTACTCTTGTTCTGTATTTTTCAGTTCAAGTTGCGCCGCTTCTAGCGCGGTTTTGGCATCGCGCGAGTCGAGGCTTGCCAGCAATTGGCCTTTTTTCACTTGGTCGCCTTCTTTTACTGCGATATCCGTTAAGCGGCCACTGATGCGAAAGGCGAGATCAGCGCGCTGGGCGGCGCGCACTACGCCATTAAACGTGAGGTCGGAAGCACGTTGACTCGCGACAATCTCGGTTAATGCGGGTTTGACCACGGGAGCGGGGGCTGTGACTTGCGGCGCTTTACCGCAGCCAGCCAGCAATAAGGACGAGGCGATCACCGCACTAAGCAATGAGCGTTTCGTGGCCGTTGAACGAGTAAAAGAAGAAATCATAGTGTGTTGCTCCTCAATTTCACAATTGGGAAGGGGGAGTCTGTAAGAATCCCCATGCCTTTAGACGTTTTTTCCTGCCGATCACTTCAAATCGGTAGGAGCCGTGACCATCAAGTGGTTAACATTTTGCGCATCATACCTTGAGTAATGACAAAAAGTAAACTCATGGGTGTACATTTGTGTTGGGCTTTTTATTCTATCGATAACCTGATTGTTTGCTCAGCGAGTTACCAATTGGGTTTCGATCTGAGTTGAAAGTTGATCTATACCCGCAGAGAGCGCTTCAACCAGAGCGGGGTAACCCGTATCTTTGAGCGGCACCTGAAAACTGAACTCTTGGTTTAACATGCTTTCTCCTTTCGGGTTGAGCAGTTCCCAACTGCCAGCCACTTCGGCATTGCCCGTGTAGACACCATTAAATCGCTGCAATCTCACCTGCAGTTTCCAGTGTTCTTGCTGGATGGATGAGGCATTCAAAGGCGCAGGCCAGTAGCGAGATTGCTTATGTCGCAGATCATTGGTGATACGCTGTGTCAGTTGTGGGCTAAGTCGCTGCGCCCACTGGTTTTGTCTGGCTTGGATCACTTGCGTTTCCGACTGACGATAAACAACCCCTTGAGTATCCAGATAAGCCGCTAATTCCACTGGTTGAACCACCAGCAAAGGCAATCCCTTTGGTTGGGTTAGCTCACTGAGCTCGGGGTTATTCGGCAGTAAATAGAAGCTGACTTTAGGCTGCGGAGTTCCTCCGCAGCCTAGCAGCAGTGTGGTTAACATCATTAATAACCATGTTTTCATTCTTGCTTTCCTTTCGCGGGAATTGGATCTGCTGTATTACTTTCACCAAAAATCAACGCATTGGGTTTTTCATTAATGGTGCGCAGCACGGGTTTAAATTCGGCCATCACCTGGTTGAGCTCTCTTAACGTGGTTTCAAGCTCACGATACACCGTCGACTCAGGACCAAAACCACCTAGGGTCGTTTCCAGTTGCTTTAGGCTCGCTTGAATATCCGCTGGCAGATTTTGTGTCTCTTGTTTTTTGAGAATGCGTTCTGCTGAAGCCAACAGCGCTTCTGAGGTTTTTAACGTGCTGTTGAGTGATGCCAAAGTATCATCCATAGGCAATCCGTTGAGCTTTCTCAGGAGTTCGGTGACTTGTTTTTGCACTTCTGCAAATCCGCCTTGTTTGGTGGGGAATAGGGGATACCCATCGAAGTGTTTCAAGCCATCTATTTTTTCTTCTGGGTAATAATCGGTATCAATGTACAAAGCGCCAGTCACTAAGTTGCCGGTTTTTAACGAGGCTTTGAGCCCTTTGAAAAACTCCTGTTGCATACGTGATTTCAAGGCGGGGAGATCGGCTTTATTAAAATTATCGTACAAACGACCCAGCTCAATTCGCACTAGGACGGGGATACGATTAGTACTGATATCAATGTTTGAGGTACGAGTACGCAGAGGGACTTTGCTTACCGTACCGATACGTAGACCACGATATTCGACCGGAGCGGAAGGTTTGAGCCCGCGTACCGATTCATCAAACATCATCACAAACTCGATGTAGTCATCAAACATGCCTTCGCGGATCTGTTTTACATCATCAAACAAGCGAAACTCGGTCAGCTGCTGAGTAATCGGTTGACCAGAATCCTCTTCTTGTAACTGGCCAAAAGTGACACCGCCTTTGAGTAAGCTTTCTATCGAGCCTAAGCTGAACTCGAGGCCTTCGGCATTAAGTTGAAGGTTGATACCAGAATTGAGCCAGAAGAAGGAGCGTGTATTCACCAATTTATCGTAAGGGGCAAAGATAAAGAGTTGGTACTGAGCCTTTTTGCTTTCCACATCAAACTGGGCACTCTCTACTCGGCCGACGGTGAATCCTTCATACATGACTGGATCGCCCACGTTGAGTTTTCCGGCTTCTTTATTCGTGAGCACTAAACGCAACCCTTTAGCATCAGGCGGTGCAATCGGTGGTAAGTCCATGACCTTAAAATGGTCTTGAGCACTCGAAGCGGTTCCCGGTTGGAGCTGAATATAAGCGCCAGAAAGTAAGGTATCGAGACCAGAAATGCCTTCTCGGCCAATGCGAGGTTTTACTACCCAAAAGAGCGTATCTTCGCGCAACATGCGATCGGCATCTTTGCTCATTTGCGCCGTTGCCACAATGTGATCGTAATCTTCGCTGAGTTTTATCTCAGTTATTACCCCAACATTGACATTAAGGGCTTTAATTTGGGTTTTCCCTACTTCGAGCCCATCAGCTGTGGGCAAGATGAGCGTTATCTTGGGACCCGTGCTATTGACGTACTGAAATAACATCCATAACCCCATCGCAAGAGCCAGAATAGGAATGATCCAAATTGCAGAGAGCTGCTTTTGCGCACTCACTTCAGCGTTAACTTGAGGTTCATCACTCATAGAAGTTTCTCAATTCATTGTTGTTGGTGGGATACGGGTGGCTCTTGCCACAAGATTCGCGAGTCAAAAACCATAGCGGAGAGCATGGTTAAAATGACTACCACTGCAAAAGAGAGCGCTGCCGGGCCGGGATAAATCGCCATCAGATTATGCAACTGTACTAAAGACACCAAAATAGCCACGACGAAGATATCAATCATTGACCAGCGGCCAATGATTTCGGTTACGCGATACACTTTGAGACGTTTTAGATTCTGCTGCTCTGGAAATACATTGAGTTTTCCGGCCTGCCAGTAGAGCCAACCGAGTGCAAACATTTTGGCCATGGGGATAAAAATACTGGCTAAGAAAATCACCATCGCCACCGGATAAGAGCCGAGGTGCCACAGAAGGATCACCCCTTGCATAATGGTTGAGCCTTCTGATTTTCCGAGGCTCACGGTATACATCATTGGATAAAGATTCGCTGGAATGTAAAAAATGATGGCAGCCAGTAACAGTGCCCAAGCCCACTGCAAATTCAACTGTGGATGATAAGCGTGTAAACGACTACCACAGCGTAAACAAGTGGGCTTTTTTTGATCTGGCCTGAGCAAGTTAATCTGTTGACAGGTGTGGCAACTGACCGAGTTGTGTGTGCAATGAGTTTGCCCAGCGTTGACTCCTTGGGGAGTTTGGGCGGGAATAAAGTGTTGCCACAACCAATAGCGATCGACTAGCGAAACGGTTTTCACAACCAACATGGCAAAAAAGCAAAATGCCCAAAAGGAGTAGCCCATCGCTACCTCAGCTAGTGAGGCTATTTTTATAAGGCTGACTAATACGCCAATTAAAAAGACATCGACCATTAACCACGGCTGAACTGTGAGTAATGTTTTGCACAATAGCTTCGCGCGCTGGATCTCGGATGAAGAAAGTTGTCGTTGTGTGCTTTGCGCGGCTTTAAAAGAGACAAAAAGAAGTATGGTGATGTAGAGCGCCGGAAAAAGGATAACGGTGGTAAAGAGTAAAATGGCTAATAAAACGTTTTGAAATTCACCGAGCATTTTGGCTGCATTTAACAGCGTAATTTCTTGGGTCATTCCTTGCACGCTAAATGACATAAAAGGAAACGTCAGGCTGAGCACCAATAAAATCAGGCAACTGATGGTTAATGCGACAGCGGTTTGGTAAGGTTTTTGAGGTGTTTGGGTGAGCGTATGCCCGCAACGAGGACACTGCGCAGTTTGTGCTTGGCTTAAAAGTGGTACGTTGGTTATTAGCCCACACTCGTCACAACCAATCAAATGATTCTTTAGTTTGTCCATAGTCATTGGTTTTATTTATCGTTAGTGGGTTGGAATCATTCCACGAGGATTGATAACAAGCCGATGTTAAAGGTTGAGAGCTTGTAATATTTGGGATTTATCGCAGCCTTATTGTAGCGACTTATTCGCATGACTAAAGAAAAGTTTTTAATTTTCAGCTAGATTACCGCTAGCAAAATTTGATGAGGTTAGGTTTAACAATGATAACCAAAAAGTGTAGATACGCGATGAAACCACGTTGGAGCTGGGTAGCATTATTGCTTCTGATGGCAACCAGTGCTTTCGCGAGTGACACGTCGCAAGAGAATACCCAAATCGAGACTACTACTGAGATAACGACTACGGCAGAGTCGCCCTCTGAGCTTGAAAATGAGATTGATCAGATAAAGCAATATATCAGTGAGTTGTCGGTGACGCTAAAGCAAGCAACAGGCGATGTACGTGATGCTTTGCAACTTCAGCTGTTTCAAAAAAATGCCGAGTTAAGAAAGAGCCTTTCCAAAGCGGTGGAAGAAAAAACAATTGCCAAAGAAAAGCTCGTCGAGCTGGTGAATATCCAACAACGGTATACCGAAGAGGCGAATCACTACATTTCCGAACGGTTGAATTCGTTGGATGATAGTCTCGGCAAGGCATCCCATGAAGAGAAACTCTCTTATATCACTACCTATCGGGAGTTACAGCAATATCTGGACGTGACTTACCATTCCAGCGCAGAAAATATTGGTTGGCTCAGTAGTTTGGATATTGATACCCGTGACGTTGAGAAGACATTAAGAGAGCGAATCAATCAACGCTTACGTGTACTGTCGGCTTCATTAGAGTATCTAAAGCAACAAATCAGTGTGATCAATAACCAGATCAAATCAAGCCCAGAGTCTGAAAAGGCCAACTTACAATTGGCACTCCTTTTTACTCAGCAGCGGCTGGATATTGTCACCAAAAGCCTACGTTCAGTGGTGGGGATTGCCGATCAATTTGAGATAGAAACCGCCGACTATAAGCGACAGATTTTCCAAGTGACGGGCAGTATTACTCAGGATTTGTTGAACACTCAGGTGGTATTTTCAATTGTTCGTCACTGGTCAAATTCGCTGGTCAACTGGCTGGCAAGTAATGCGGTTCAACACCTATTCCAACTCTTTATCTTTTTATTGATTCTACTGGCGGCGAAGGGCGGAGCGAAAGTGACTCGCACTGTAGTACGTTCTGCTGTGAACTCGAAAAACATCCGTATCTCTCATTTGATGCAGGATTTCTTTGTTTCTATGTCCGGCAAAGTAGTGTGGGTTATCGGGATTTTGGTCGGCTTATCGCAGATTGGTCTCAATCTCGCGCCAGTATTAACCGGTTTTGGTATTGCAGGGGTGATCATTGGTTTCGCGTTGCAAGATACTTTGTCTAACTTCGCCGCAGGCATGATGTTACTGATTTACCGACCATTTGATGTGGGGGATTTTGTGCATGCGGGAGGTGTGGATGGCAAAGTGAGCCACATGAGTTTGGTCAATACAACGATTCGTACGTTCGATAACCAGATCATTATTGTGCCCAATAGCAAAATTTGGGGGGATGTGATCAAAAACGTTACCCATGAACGGATCCGACGAGTCGATATGGTGTTTGGCATTGGGTATAGCGATGATTTGCTTAAAGCAGAAGCAGTACTGACAGATATCGTAAAGTCGCATCCCGCAGTGCTAAAAACACCTGAGCCGAATATCAAAGTGCATACGCTTAACACCTCATCGATTGACTTTATTGTGCGTCCTTGGGTGAAAACCGACGATTACTGGGATGTGTATTGGGATGTCACTAAAGAAGTTAAGCTGCGCTTTGACCGGGAAGGTATTTCTATTCCTTTCCCACAACAAGATGTGCATTTGCATCTGGTGGATCAAAAAGCCTTTATCCCACCTACACAGCCCACTTCTTAGTGTTGGTAAGTGTGACTATTTTGTTTGGCAGAGCGATGTTGTCGCTCTGCCATTAGGTTCAACGGAGGGCGAGATCTTTAAAGGATGAGCATTAGTATCTTGGCATTTAGCAAACAGTGCGAAGAGATGGAACTGTTTCGCTGTCCAGATATCCGGCATATCTACAGTTTTTAATAAAGGATTGAAATAACTATCCTGCTGATCAGAAATTAACCTTAATTCGACCCAATCTTCAATTCGTTCGTCGTTATGGAAACTCTCCTCCAATGATAGAACGTGATCAGCCGTGGGTTCATTGGGTAACAGTGCATAAGCCAAATGATAGTCTCTTTTGAGTAATAGCCATTTATCTGGTAGACGGCGTTGGCTGTCCCACCAAATACCTTCGAGCTGCTGGATTTTTTGTTGAGTCACACTGCTAGGTTGTGCTTTTAATTTCCGAAGCTCATCTTCAAAAAGATGAGCAAAAATTTTTTCAAACTCCTGTTTGTTGGCGTCTGGATTAGCCAGCAGTACGTCACGCGCCAAGTTTGCCCCGAGCATATTGGAATAAAGGTCTTCGGGTGAAAAAGCGGAGGCCTGCTCATGAAACCCACTGACATAGGTTAGGCCAAACCACTGAGCAATTTCATGCCACTGGGCCAGTTGAAATGCGATGAAAGCCGCTGCTTGAGCACTACGTATTACCCTTTCTTTGGGGTCTAGAGAGACAGATTGGTTTTTCCAATGTATTTGGCGTGAACGTAACTCAGTGGGTAAGGTGATCTGAGCTTCATGACCTAGCTGGGCCAAGTTTAATTTAAACAAGTAATAGGTGAAATCTGCGGTGTCTCTGACGTGTGCAGTATCAATAAATCCAGCTCGTTTGGTAAAAATCAGGCCATTATGTTCCTCGCTTAAGCCTAATAAGCTGGTTGATAAAGATTGATCTCCTTGGTTGTAGTGATGGCCCCCAAGCGCATCAACATCGATAACGTTATCCACAGAGAAAAAGGGAACAGGAATACCGGCGACTTGTGCGTGGAGATTGTAACCAAAGGCACAACATGGGCGAAGCCCTATAGGTGGAGTGGGTATGGCTTGTACAGGTTGAAGTATGGCTAATAGAAAACACAGTAGAGTAGCGATGAATCTCATCTCTTTTTCCTCAAAATGCTTCGTTTATCTGAAAATAAAATCCGTTGTTTTGCTTACCTACACCTAAATCAATGCGCACATTGATTCTTGCTTTAAAGGCAAAGCGGTAACCGACACCAAGAGTTGGCAGCCATTCACTCTCCGCTAAGTCAGCAAATTGTGAAGCTGTGCTGCCACTACCTAACCACGCCACCATGCCGTGTCTTGCGTTAAAGCTATGACGAATTTCAAATTGTGCGGTAGCGAAGTGTTTGTCACGATATTGGCCTTGGTAATAGCCTCGCATTCTTTGATCATCGCCGAGCATTGCGTGGTCGAACCAAGGTACTTCACCAGTGAAAGATTGATTAAACCATTCCATCGCAAAGATAGTTTGAGGCGTTAATCGCTGATAATGGCGTAAGTTAAACACCCATTGTTGATAGTCAAAATCGCTACCATAGCGGTCTCGATAATCACTCCATTCAAGATTGATATAGCTTCCTGACTGCGGGTTGGGTTCAAAGTCTCGGCTGTCATATTCAAGCCCAATTAAGCTTCCACTACTTACCCCAGGCTTAAGCTCCGCAGCCGCATCCCCCTTTTTTTTCACTGCAATCGCACGATAACTCTGCCATTGCCAGCCAACCTTAAGGTAAGTGCTTGGAAACAGCTCATAAGCCAGCGATGGGTTAAACTGCAACCTTTTCGCGTCATAGTGTGTTTTATTGGATTCCTGTTCCGTAGCCTTGGCACCAATACCCCAATAGTCACTCGGCGCATGGCTAATCCAACCATCGATGAGCATTCTCCATTGATCGTTATTGAGATAAGTACGATTTACTAGGCCTAAACCGTAAGAACCTGAAGTTGACGTGTAGGAGGTGATGGTCACGGTTGAAAATGGATGCCCCTCTTGCCACGTTGGTGGCGCATAGAGCCCCACTGCCGCGATGCCAATGCCTAGGCCTTGCTCAGGATTAACAAATGGTCCAGGGAGTATCCCCAAATCAATAGTTTTACTCACATCGACCGTTTCAGTTGCCCCCAGTTTTTCGAGCACTTTATCCAATACATTATCTGATGCTTCGGCTAACAGTGAAAAACCTAAGGTGATTAGAAAAATCAGAGTATTTGTTTTCATCGCAGATGACTGATTAAAAACGTCTATCGAGAGAGAAAAATAGACTTTGGCGATCGCCAAAACCGAACTCGCCGAGCAAATACCAACTGTCATTGAGTTGATACTGCATCCCAACCAGCGGATTCCATGACGTTTGCAAATGTTGTTTCACTTCAAAACCCGCATCTTTAGGGAGTAAAGCGGTGAGTGAGCCCGGAAGGCCAAGATCCGATAGGGAACCTTGTAAAGTTTGTTCGACATCTTGATACATAGCTCCCACCCAAAGTCGCAATGGATGGCCATGACGATGGAAGTCGTAACCGATTCGCGGAGAAATCACTATGGCTTCAATACTGCCATCGATGACCGTGAGACGGCTTTCGGTTAGGCTAGCATCGACCAAGGCAAACCAGTTCTGATAACCGCCAACCAGTACACCACCGACCCCTGTGGTGTAACCATCAAGGTCGAGACGAAAATTGTTGATGGTGTGCTGTGCCCCTAAAAACTTCATATTCACATCTGTCGTGGAGTAACCGTCTAGCTTGCCGACTAAACCATACAGATTAAGAAAGGGGAATAGCCACACGTCGGCGCGCAGAGTCAACACTTTGGTATATTGTCTACCTGGATCCGCTTGTAATTGCAGTGGCAATTTACCCAGGCCTTGGATAGCGATTGAATCGACGTTGATCCCTTGTTCCATCGTCATGTAACTGAGATTAAAGCCAATCGGTTTGGGTAATTCATAACCGAGAGCTTCGGCTTTTTCTTTCCAAATCGGCAGTGAAAACTCACTGGCCCAAGTGGTGAATGGAAAACAGAAAACGGTGAGTGTCAGTAGTGTTCGTAATATCATTCAGAGTGCTCAGCAGTGTTATCGTATCCAGATACTTGGGGAGCAATGAATCTGTTTGATTGATGGCAGATTTCCCCTAATGGTTTCTGATCCCTGAATGCCATTTTGAGGCGATAATACCTTTATTTTTAGCACAAAGTAAACTCATGGGTGTACTTTTTTGTGCGTCGGACTTATAGTGATAGCGGATGATATTGATAACCGATGAAATTGAGGAAATCGTGGTATGAAACTCAGTGAGCAAAAACGGTTGGCGCTGATTGAAGCAGCAAAAGAAGAGTTTACCCAGTTTGGATTCCATGCAGCGAATATGGATCGCGTTTGTGAACGGGCAGGTACCTCAAAACGCACCTTGTATCGCCACTTTACCAGTAAAGAGTTGCTTTTTATTGAAGTGATCAATCTTCTGGTGGCACAGCCGCACAAGGTTGGTTTTGAGTATCAATCTACCCGTTCTCTTGCGGATCAGTTGCACGACTACTTTGCGGCAAAAATTGACCTACTGTATCGAACGATTGGCCTTGATGTGCTGCGGATGATTGTGGGGGAATTTGTGCGCGATCCAGCCTTAACGCAGAAATATCTCGCGTTGATGGGGACTCAAGATACGGCGCTGACTGCGTGGCTGCAAGCTGCCATTAAGGATGGAAAACTGATTGAGAAAGATGTAGCTCCCATGGCGACAACCTTGATGAATCTCTTTCATGGTCAGTTTTTATGGCCACAGTTGCTGGCCGCGGTGGAGCTGCCTGATGCCAAACAGCAGCAAATCATGATGGATGAAATCATTCGTGTGTTTGTGCTGAGCTACGGTGTATTCTCTCCAAGTCATTTGAGTATAGAACTAAAGCCTTAGAGGCTAATGGATCACTGATGAGGAGTCTTGCCATGTTACCGACCGATTTTCCATTTTTTCACCAAAGCGCCTTTATTAATGGGCAGTGGATTTTAGGTGAGCCACAGGCAAGGCAAACGGTAACCAATCCGTTTGATGGCTCCCTCATTGGCTCTGTTCCTTTATTGAGTGCGGTTCAGGTGCAAGAAGCGATTGCAGGTGCGCAGGCGGCGCAAATTTTATGGCGCCAGCAACCCGCTGAAAATAAAGCCAAAATTTTGCGCCGTTGGTATGAGCTTATTGAACAGCATCATGCATCATTGGCGAAGTTATTAACCATTGAGCAAGGTAAACCGCTGGCGGAAGCCCAAGGGGAAATTCACTACGCCGCGAGCTTTGTGGAATGGTACGCTGAAGAAGCCAAACGCGCTTATGGCGAGCTGATCCCATCCCATAAACCTGATGCGCGAATTATGGTTTCACGTCAGCCTGTTGGCGTTGTTGCCGCGATTACGCCTTGGAATTTCCCCGCCGCCATGATTACCCGTAAATGTGCCCCTGCCTTTGCAGCTGGTTGCGCTGTGGTGTTAAAACCAGCGCCGGATACGCCGTTCACGGCTTTAGCTTTGGCCGATCTTGCGCAGCAAGCGGGAATCCCTGATGGTTTATTGCAGGTGGTGACGGGCGATGCGATTGAAATCGGGCGTGTACTGACGGAAAGCAAAACGGTACGCAAACTCTCATTTACTGGCTCAACCGGGGTTGGCAAGCTTTTGATGGCACAATCGGCCAATAACGTGAAAAAACTCTCGCTTGAGCTGGGAGGAAATGCGCCGTTTATTGTGTTCGAAGATGCGGACATTAATGCCGCGATTGATGGTGTGATGGTGGCGAAATTTCGTAATGCTGGACAAACTTGCGTGTGCGCTAACCGGATTTATGTGCATGACGCGGTATACGATCAATTTGCTGCCAAGTTGGTGGATCGGGTCAGCAGACTCAACGTCGGTTATGGTTTGGATGCCGGTGTAAACATCGGTCCGCTGATCAATGATGCCGCGGTTGCTAAAGTCACATCACATATAGTGGATGCCCAAAGCAAAGGTGCGAAAGTGATGTTTGGTGCGCTGCCTGAAGCGGGCAGCCGTTTATTCCAGCCACACGTGTTAACCGAAGTGACCGACGAAATGCGCGTTGCTGACGAAGAAACCTTCGGCCCCTTGGCCGCACTGTTTCGTTTTAGCTCTGAGCAAGAAGTGATCGAGCGAGCCAATGCGACCGATTCGGGTTTGGCCGCTTATTGTTATACCCAATCTTTGCGCCGTGCATGGCACATGAGTGAAGCACTCGAAGCGGGGATTGTCGGCATCAACGAAGGGTTGATTTCCACCACGTTAGCGCCTTTTGGTGGCATCAAAGAGTCGGGCCTTGGTAGAGAAGGGGCGAAACACGGCCTTGAAGAGTACCTTGAAGTCAAATATACCCTTATGGGTGGACTAGCTTAGGTTTCGGTGTTTGATTGCTCTGCCCGTTCAGAGGTAACCATTTCAGCGGGCCATTGGTTTCAAAATCATTGGCGCGCTGACAAGAGAGATACACTTCACCGACTAATATCACGGCGCCTTCTGAATAAGCCTGATCTTGGTAATAGCAGACCCGTTTAGCAATATCATCGCCGATCACGATCGGCAGTTTCGCTGGCGTCGGTGCCGCATGCAACGCGACACTGTAACTTAATGTCACGACTACCCCAATCAAAGTACGCATTGAACACTCTCCATCCTCTGGTTATACCCAAACTACCTGCAGCTTCAAGTAGGAAGGGTATATTCGCTAAACTGCCGCTGATAACGCGGCAACATACTTTCATTTCCCAGTAAACCGCCTTGGTGTAGATAAAGCAAGTTTCGGTCTGGGTTCTCGGCACGCCAAGCTGATAATAAACGCCACATCAGCGGGTCGTATAACAGATCAAATTCAATATGAGTTTGTGCCAGTAACGCTTGCCATAGCTGATAATCCTCTGGATAAAGATGACCGAAATAGTGCTTAGTCGTAGAGGTCAGAACCGTCGGGTGAGAGGTTTCACCGAGCATTAAAAACTGCTCACGTAAGTAGGATTCGTCACCCACACAAGGGCAGGTAATGACTTCAACACCGTGAGGTTGCAAATATTTGTGTAAGTAGAGCGCCGTGGTTCCGGTGCCGGAAGGCAGGGCGACCACCCAATCTGGCTGGGTTTGGTGGCGGATCCATTCCAACATTTCCAGCGCCAACTGTTTGATCCCCGGCTCAGCAAAGGGGCTGCGCGCACCTTCCTCAATCACCAAACAATCGGTATTGGGCATACGTTGTTGCTGAATAAATTCTCGTGGATGTTTAGCCCCTAGTGAGCGCGTTTCAATAATGGTCGCTCCCAATTCCAGCGCACCACGGTAGTTACCGATTGGATAACTTTTCAGCCACGCGGGAATATGGTCAACGTAAAACTCCAAGCGCCAACCGCGCAGTTTAGCGAGTGCTGCAAAAGAGTAGAGCGAGTTAGCTTGTGCCGAACCATAGCTGATTAAGGTGGTGATGCCGGGAAAATCCCCTTCAAGCAACGCCATCAATTTGCGGGCTTTGTTACCACTGAAATGTGGATGAAGTTTGTCATCCCGTTTGAGGTAAAAGGTTTGCCCTGCAAAACGGTGTTCAGTGATAGGTGATTGAGTGATCAGCATAAGAAAATCGAGCTCTGAATGGGGTCGCACATTATACGCAGTTCGATCGCCACGACTAGGGTTTGGATCAAACTCTCTCCGAGTGACCACCCTTATGACTGGCGGCCTAACCACTTATCGCCGTGCTCTAAGTCCTGAATTTTTGACTGAAAAATCGCCGATTAACCGACTTGAGCAAAATAAACCAGATAAAAAAACGCCCAAAACAATCTGGTTTTGGGCGTACACAAGTATAGGAGTTAATAAAAAGGAAAAAGCAGCGTAATTGGTGACAGCGGGTCGAGAACCAAATTTGACGGCCAGTAAAACTCTCAAAGCTCTGTCAATCACGTCTATTCAGACTGGGCGTTTGGCAAAGAGTTCCAAAAGTTCGCAAATTATTTTTAAATTTTTTTGTGGACGACTTTTCATCGTGTTGCAAGCACTTAGCTGCATCTGGTCAGACCATGGCGAGAAAATGTGATGTTAATCGCTTGTTAATCAAATGTAGCGAGAGTATATTTCAAACAGTTGTTTGATACGAGTGATTGAAATGGCATTACGCAGTAGTACTAAGGAAAAAATATTGGATGTAGCAGAAGGGCTGTTTGCGGAATACGGCTTCAATGATACCTCTTTGCGCACGATCACCAGTAAAGCGGGGGTGAACCTTGCGTCGGTCAACTACCATTTTGGTGATAAAAAAACCTTAGTTCGAGCGGTACTCAATCGTTATCTCGAAGCTTTCATGCCGGAGATGAAACAGTCGCTTGAGCGGCTTAACGAGCGGGACGATTACGATATGGCTGAAGTTTTTGAAGCGCTACGTGCTCCCTTGCGTTCGTTAAGCGAATTGCGCCCCAATGGCACCAGCCGTTTTATGCTGCTGATTGGCCGGGGTTATACCGATGTGCAGGGCCATCTCCGTTGGTTTATTACCAATCGCTATAATGATGTGCTAACCCTATTTACCGATTCCGTGCTTAAGGCGAACCCCAACTTGACTCGCGAAACCTTGTTTTGGCGGTTGCATTTCACCTTAGGTACCTGCGTCTTTACCATGGCGTCGAGTCAAGCGTTGGCAGAGATTGCAGAAAATGATTTTGGAAGCAAAGTTGATGCTAAGTCTGTGGTCGATCAACTGATTCCATACCTCGCGGCCGGTGTGGCGGCGAAATAACTAACCGATTCATAACAAAAATAACAGTGTAACCAGTGAACAAAAGGATCTGAATATGAGCTCTCTACGCAGAAAATGGATCAGCGATCCCGCTTTCAAAATGTTTAAGAAAGTGCTTCCTCCTCTGTCACAAACCGAGAAAGAAGCGATGGAAGCGGGCAGTGTATGGTGGGATGGTGAACTGTTCTCTGGTAAGCCTGATTTCACCAAGCTGCACCATTATCCGAAACCGACCTTGTCAGCGGAGGAGCAATCTTTCATCGACAACGAGTTGGAAACTCTGCTCGCTATGTTGGATGACTACAAGATAGTCAAACAAGATCGCGATCTCCCCAAAGAGGTGTGGGACTACCTACGTAAAGAGCGTTTCTTCTCGCTGATTATTTCCAAAGAGTATGGTGGCCGTGAGTTCTCGGCTCTGGCGAACTCGACCATAGTGTCACGCATTGCTACGCGCAGCATCAGTACTGCAGTGACGGTCATGGTACCGAACTCATTGGGCCCTGGTGAGCTGTTGTCACACTACGGCACCCAAGAGCAGAAAGATTACTGGCTGCCACGTTTGGCCGATGGCACCGATATTCCTTGCTTTGCATTGACAGGGCCGGAAGCGGGGTCGGATGCCGGCAGTATTCCTGATCAAGGCGTGGTCTGCTACGGCAAGCATGAAGGCAAAGACGTGCTGGGCATCCGTTTAAGCTGGAACAAGCGTTACATCACGCTGGCACCGGTGGCGACTGTGCTGGGCCTTGCTTTCAAACTGAGCGACCCAGAGCATCTGCTTGGCGATAAAGAAGAGATTGGTATTACTTGTGCGCTGATCCCTGCTGCCCATGAAGGCGTAGAGATTGGCGAACGCCACGATCCACTAGGTTTGGCCTTTATGAACGGCCCAACCCGCGGTCAAGATGTGTTTATCCCAATGGATTGGCTGATTGGTGGGGCGGATTACGCAGGTAAAGGCTGGCGCATGTTGGTGGAGTGTCTCTCGGCAGGACGTGGGATCTCCCTACCTGCATTGGGTACCGCGATTGGCCATCTCACCGCTCGTACCACAGGCGCATATGGCTATGTGCGTAAGCAGTTTGGGATGTCGATTGGTAAATTTGAAGGAGTGGCGGAAGCCATGGGACGTATCGGCGGTTTAACCTACTTGCTGGAAGCGACCCGTACTTTGACCACCACCTCTTTGGATCTCAAAGAGAAACCGGGAATTGTTACGGCAATTGCCAAATACCACATGACGGAAATCGCGCGCACCATTTTGAATGATGCGATGGATATCCATTCTGGTCGTGCTATCCAAGATGGACCAATGAACTATCTGGCGACGCACTATCTCGGCGTACCCGTGGCAATCACGGTTGAAGGGGCGAACATTTTGACGCGTAACCTGATGATCTTCGGTCAAGGTGCGACTCGTTGCCATCCTTATGTTCTCAAAGAGATGGAAGCGGCGGCCAACCCAGATCAACAAGAAGGGGCGAAAGCGTTTGATGAACTGCTGTTCAAGCACATTGCCCACGCAACCAAAAACAGCTTTGGTGCTCTGTTTGCTGCACTGACGGGTTCACGCTTTATTAAAGCGAACATGAGTGGCCCCACACAAGACTACTATAAGCAGATGACTCGCCTGAGCCGCGCTTTAGCGGTGAGTGCGGATGTGGCAATGCTCACCTTGGGTGGCGAGCTCAAACGTAAAGAGATGATTTCAGCACGCTTAGGCGATGCACTGAGCTATCTGTACATGGGCTCGGCGGTACTGAAAAAGTATGAGGACGAAGGCCGCCATCAAGCGGATTTAGATTACGTACACTATGCGATGCAGTACTGTTTGCATCACGCAGCGAAATCGCTTAACCAAGCGTATCGTAACTACCCTGTGACTGGGGTCGGAGCCATCTTGAAAGGGCTGCTGTTCCCGCTAGGCAACCACTTTGCACCACCGAGTGATGAGTTAGCGGTCAAACTCGCAGAAAGTCTGATGACCCCAGGAGCGCATCGTGATCGTTTAACCGCGCTGTGCTACATAGGTAAAGATGAAGATGATAGCGTAGGCTTGATGGAAAAAGCGTTTTTGGCCATGTATAGCGTTAAAGGCTTAGAGCGTAAACTGCAACAAGGGGTGAAAGAGGGCAAAGTGGCGCGTAAAGGACTACTGGTTGATCGCCTGGCACAAGCAGAGCAAGCCGGTGTGCTGAGCGCAGATGAAGTGGCCTCGATACTGGCGGCAGAAAAACTGCGTAGCCGTGCGATTCAGGTCGATCATTTCAGCCATGATTTCTCGCAAATCCATACCCATCAGACCACCAAACCTAAGTTAAACAGTGTGGCGTAACAAATAAAATAGAGTATCGAGGGCTTCTCATCAGAAGCCCTCTTTATTTTTATTGATTGAGTTTTTTGTGAGCATAACGGGAAAAATCCCCCAATGAGTGCTCCAACCACTGGCCATTTTCGGCGAAATTGAGAGAAATTAGATGCGGTTTGTGTCTGAACCTTTTATCCTAGCGACGATTTTTTAAGGAAGTTGAATATGATCATCAAACCTAAAATTCGTGGATTTATCTGTACAACAACGCACCCAGTGGGTTGTGAAGCGAACGTAAAAGAACAAATTGCCTACACAAAAGCACAAGGTCCGATCAAAAACGCACCTAAGCGCGTGTTGGTTGTCGGATCGTCTAGCGGCTATGGTCTGTCATCACGCATCGCTGCGGCGTTTGGCGGTGGTGCGGCGACGATCGGCGTATTTTTCGAAAAGCCGGGCACTGACAAAAAACCAGGTACTGCGGGTTTCTACAATGCAGCAGCGTTTGACAAGCTAGCGCACGAAGCGGGCTTGTACGCAAAAAGCCTGAACGGCGATGCGTTCTCGAACGAAGCGAAGCAAAAAGCGATTGAGCTGATTAAGCAAGACCTCGGCCAGATTGATTTGGTGGTTTACTCATTGGCTTCTCCAGTGCGTAAGATGCCAGACACGGGTGAGCTAGTGCGCTCTGCACTAAAACCGATCGGCGAAACGTACACCTCTACCGCGGTAGATACCAATAAAGATGTGATCATTGAAGCCAGTGTTGAACCTGCGACCGAGCAAGAAATCGCTGACACTGTCACCGTGATGGGCGGTCAAGATTGGGAACTGTGGATCCAAGCGCTGGAAGAGGCGGGTGTTCTTGCTGAAGGTTGCAAAACCGTCGCGTACAGCTACATCGGTACTGAATTGACTTGGCCAATCTACTGGGATGGCGCTCTAGGCCGTGCCAAGATGGACCTAGATCGCGCAGCGACAGCGCTGAACGAAAAGCTGGCAGCGAAAGGCGGTACCGCGAACGTTGCTGTCTTGAAATCTGTGGTGACTCAAGCAAGCTCTGCGATTCCTGTGATGCCGCTCTACATCGCGATGGTGTTCAAGAAGATGCGTGAACAGGGCGTGCATGAAGGCTGTATGGAGCAGATTTACCGCATGTTCAGTCAACGTCTGTACAAAGAAGATGGTTCAGCGCCGGAAGTGGATGATCACAATCGTCTGCGTTTGGATGACTGGGAACTGCGTGATGACATTCAGCAGCACTGCCGTGATCTGTGGCCACAAATCACCACAGAGAACCTGCGTGATCTGACCGATTACGACATGTACAAAGAAGAGTTCATCAAGCTGTTTGGCTTTGGCATTGAAGGCATTGATTACGATGCTGACGTCAACCCAGAAGTCGAGTTTGATGTGATTGATATCGAGTAAGAGAATTAACTCTTATCTTAAAAAGGCGCGTTATCGCGCCTTTTTTGTGTCCGGAGTACAGCATGAATACAGCAGGTTGCTACAGTGATAAAGAGCAGCGGCGCTATAGTTGAGCTTTATTCTTTGTTATACCCAAATCACTTGAAGTGGCAGCCAACACCGCGACTGCTTTAAGTAGGAAGGGTATATGGATTCTTGGTTGAACGCCGTCGATATTTTGCTAACGCATTGATTGATAAGTGCTGTAGCAAAACAAAAAGCGGAGCATAAGCTCCGCTTTTTGTTGCGTTCGGAAATCAGAGATTAACGAGCACGGAAGACGATGCGACCTTTAGACAAATCGTAAGGAGTCATCTCTACAGTGACTTTGTCACCAGTCAGAATGCGGATGTAGTTTTTGCGCATTTTTCCAGAGATGTGAGCTGTCACTACGTGACCATTTTCAAGCTCTACACGGAACATTGTGTTAGGAAGAGTATCAAGGACAGTGCCTTGCATCTCAATTACGTCTTCTTTAGCCATTTAATCCTCTTTAGAAATTTGGCGATCTTTAACGGCGCAGGATTCTGCCATTAAACGTTCAATATGGGAAGTTGCGGCGTATTCTACCCTCGCCAACGTTGATTTACTAGCCTTTGATGTGGATTGAACCGGACTTTGTAGTTCATAGCTGGGCATTCATCGATTTGATATCCCAAATAAAGCCACTGCTTTTTGGTCTGTTGGCAGTAATTGAGCTGACAAAGTACCGCTAAGGTGCCTAAAGAGATCGAAATATCTGGGTCATAAAAGGTGTAAAACGCACTCGCACTGTTTGGGAGTAAATCGGTGACGGCAATCGCGACCAACTTTTCGCCCTGATAAAGATGTAAATATTGGGTATTAAGCCATTTTGCACGGGCAAATTTGGCAAATTCCATTTTATTGGGTGGGTACATGGAGCCGTGGCGATGACGAGCGAAAATATAACGCGCGTAAAGGGCGTACCAATCTTCATCCAGTTCTGGTTTCAACTGCCAATGAAACTCTTGGCTGAGCAGCTTGAGTAAACGTTTTTGGCTTTTGCTTGGCACAAAATCGGGCGCAGGAATTCGCAGAGCTTGGCAAGACTGGCAATGATCACAATGCGGTTTGTAGATGGTATCGCCGCTGCGCCGAAAACCATTTGCCATCAGCACTTCATAGGTTTCGGGGGTTTGCATCTGCGGATCAATCGCCACGGCGACGCGCTCCATCCGATCCGCTAAGTAGCTACAAGGATGGTTATTGGTTAAGCCAATACGAATTTGCTGAATATCTGAGCTCATGCATCAATCCTCAAAGGCACATGGCGAAGTGGGGGTGGCGAGCCACTGAGTTTCAAAACAGCCACTGAGCACCTGCTTCTCCTTAAAAGATAGCAACGATTGGATAAATTGTTCACGGCTCAAGGTCGTTGCGCCTAAAGATTGCAAATGCGGATTCATCACTTGGCAATCAATCAACTGCCCTTGATGGCGAGAAAAATGGTCGCAAAAATACCAAAGCGCAATTTTCGAGGCATTGGTTGCGAGGCTAAACATGGATTCGCCACAAAACAGTTGGCCAACGGAAATGCCATAAAGCCCACCCACCAGTTGTTCGCCCTGCCACACCTCAACAGAATGGCAACGACCTTGTTTCGCCAACTCGCCATACGCATGGCGCATTGAGTCATTGAGCCAACGTTGATCCGCAGGGCGAGTGAGCGCGCACTGCTCAATCACTTGCGACGTCGCGTGATTCACGCTAACCCGATACTGATGTTTACGTTGGAACTTCTTCACGCTTTTGGCAGGTTGAAACCGAGTAGGGTCAAACACGGCACGTGGGGAAGGGCTCCACCACAAAATCGGGTCTTCAGGGCCATACCAAGGGAAAATACCTTGTTGATAAGCCGCCCAAATTCGCTCAGGACGGAGATCGCCGCCAAATGCAAGCAGGCCGTTAGGGTCATCTAACGCAGTAAAAGGAGAGGGGAATGTCAACGTTTCCGGCGATAATTCAGTCAGATAAATAGCCATCGTATTGGTTTGCCTTAGAAGTCCCTGTGAGCCATTCCGAAAGTGAATGAGCCGCGATCTTAGTGATTTTGATGAAGTTTGCCAATCTTGATGCTTGGGAAATCCCAGGCTTGGTCGAGATTGCATAAACAGAAATAAAAATTCATTGCGAGCAAGATAAAGGCTAGCGCTAGCGCATGAATTTGGTTAGTCTGCGGATACGAAGAATTTTCGCCGCGACCCATTACCACAAGGACTTTCAGCGGCGCAAGGAAACACAACATCCAATGGAAAGCTTGACTCTACAACCGATTGAACTCATCTCTGGGGAAGTGAATCTTCCCGGTTCCAAAAGCGTTTCAAACCGTGCGCTCTTGCTGGCTGCGCTAGCCTCAGGCACGACTCGTCTTACTAACTTGCTCGATAGCGACGATATTCGCCATATGCTCAATGCTTTGACCAAGCTGGGCGTGAACTATCGCCTCTCGGCCGATAAAACCACCTGTGAAGTAGAAGGTTTGGGCCAAGCCTTTCACACGACTCAGCCATTAGAGCTGTTTTTAGGTAACGCAGGCACTGCAATGCGTCCGCTGGCGGCGGCGTTGTGTCTTGGACAAGGCGACTATGTACTGACTGGTGAACCGCGCATGAAAGAGCGCCCGATTGGCCACTTAGTGGATGCACTTCGTCAAGCCGGCGCACAAATTGAGTATCTGGAGCAGGAAAACTTTCCGCCACTGCGTATTCAAGGGACGGGCTTACAAGCAGGAACGGTAACTATCGATGGTTCTATCTCTAGTCAGTTTTTGACCGCCTTTCTTATGTCGGCACCGTTGGCGCAGGGCAAAGTGACCATCAAGATCGTCGGTGAGCTGGTTTCTAAGCCTTACATCGACATTACACTGCACATCATGGAGCAGTTTGGTGTTCAGGTGATCAACCACGATTATCAAGAATTTGTGATCCCAGCGGGGCAATCTTATGTGTCTCCGGGGCAGTTCCTCGTCGAAGGTGATGCCTCTTCTGCTTCCTATTTCCTTGCTGCGGCTGCCATTAAAGGCGGTGAGGTAAAAGTGACCGGTATTGGTAAAAACAGCATCCAAGGCGATATTCAATTTGCGGATGCATTGGAAAAGATGGGCGCGCAAATTGAGTGGGGCGATGATTATGTGATTGCTCGCCGTGGTGAACTGAATGCGGTGGATCTCGATTTTAACCATATCCCAGATGCGGCGATGACGATTGCGACGACGGCACTTTTTGCCAAAGGTACCACGGCCATTCGTAACGTTTACAACTGGCGCGTAAAAGAGACGGATCGCTTGGCAGCAATGGCCACCGAACTGCGTAAAGTGGGTGCGACAGTCGAAGAGGGGGAAGATTTCATTGTGATTACGCCTCCAACTAAGCTCATCCATGCGGCAATCGATACCTATGACGATCACCGGATGGCGATGTGTTTTTCTCTGGTTGCGTTGAGCGATACGCCAGTGACGATCAATGATCCGAAATGCACTTCAAAAACGTTCCCCGATTACTTTGACAAGTTTGCGCAGTTAAGCCGCTAAAGTGTCATTCTCTGTCCAAAACCGATGACGATAAAATCGGTTTTGGAATAGATGTAAGTAATTGAAAAAAGCCTCATTACGAGGCTTTTACTATTTTTGTAGGGTAAATTCGGGTGAGAGATGATGAGCGAGATATTTAAACATATTAAATACCGCTGTGGTTTTCTCGGTAGGAAGGCCTTGTTCCGTGAGGAAATAGTCACCTTTAAACACTAACACGTCTTCTTTTTCTTCTACTTGAGTGGCACGCATGCCTTCGATGTAGCACTCATGATCTTGAATTAACTGGTTAGCAATCAGTAAAAGTTCAAATTCAGTGATCGGTTTTTTATGGCTCATGGTGATAACTCCTTACCATTGGATGCAGGCATTATAAGTAGGTAACCGGTGACAACCTTGACAGAAAGCAGGAAAAGGGCGATTTGTTCTCTAGATGAATTTGTGAGTTATTGCATATTTCGTCGTTTTGGGGTCGCGGTATACCGCTCTTCACTTTAGTATGGGCGCGTTTTTGACAGCAGAACAACATTTCGTCGATTTGTCGAGCAAATAAAAAGCTTTTAGAAAAAACAAGTTGATCTTCTTGTTATCTGGCTCGATAGTAAAAAAAGAATTACATTTTAGAACGTCATGCGATTTAAATCGCGCCAAATGATGAAGGACAATTGAGTCAATATGGGTAAATCACTCGTTATCGTCGAGTCGCCAGCCAAGGCTAAAACCATCAATAAGTACCTTGGTAAAGACTTTATCGTGAAATCCAGTGTGGGACACGTGCGTGATCTGCCTACAGCAGGGCAAACGGCCACACCGACCGGTAAAGCGGCGGCAGCATCGACTAAGAAAGCATCTACTACTGATAAAGAGCAGCAGAAGCGTGAAAAAGAACGCGCAGCGCTGATCAAAAAGATGGGTGTCGATCCGTATCACGGCTGGCAAGCCAATTACCAAATTCTGCCGGGTAAAGAGAAAGTGGTGGCCGAGCTGCAAAAGCTCGCGAAAGACGCTGACAGCGTTTATCTCGCAACCGACTTGGACCGCGAGGGAGAAGCCATCGCTTGGCACCTTCGTGAGATCATCGGTGGCGATGAAAAGCGATATAAACGAGTGGTATTTAACGAAATCACAAAAAACGCCATTCAGCAGGCTTTTCAGCAGCCTGGCGAACTGAATATGGATGGCGTGAACGCGCAACAAGCACGCCGTT
This sequence comes from Vibrio sp. R-1, assembly GCF_035615595.1. Taxonomy (NCBI): domain Bacteria; kingdom Pseudomonadati; phylum Pseudomonadota; class Gammaproteobacteria; order Vibrionales; family Vibrionaceae; genus Vibrio; species Vibrio sp. R-1. The sequence goes on from NZ_WPDC01000040.1 coordinate 28,623, forward strand.
TCATGGACCGTGTGGTGGGCTTTATGGTCTCGCCACTGCTGTGGAAAAAAGTGGCGCGTGGCCTTTCCGCTGGTCGTGTACAGTCTGTCGCCGTGAAACTTCTGGTTGAGCGTGAACGCGACATCAAAGCGTTTGTTCCTGAAGAATTTTGGGACATCAATGCCGATACCTTGACCGCAGACAAGCAAGACTTTCGCCTGTTGGTGGCCCAAAAAGACGGTTTAGCTTTCAAGCCCGTGAACGAAACGGAAGCCTTGGCGGCGGTTGCTGCGCTCAATAAAGCGCAGTACGAAGTGTGCAAACGCGAAGACAAACCGACCACCAGTAAACCGAGTGCGCCTTTCATTACGTCAACCCTGCAGCAAGCTGCGAGTACTCGCCTTGGCTATGGGGTGAAAAAGACCATGATGCTCGCTCAGCGTTTGTATGAAGCGGGTTACATCACCTATATGCGTACCGACTCAACCAACTTGAGTGCGGAAGCGGTCGAGAATCTGCGTGGCTACATCACCAAGCATTACGGTGAGGCGTATTTGCCAAGCCAGCCAAATGTGTATGGCAGCAAGCAAAATGCCCAAGAGGCGCACGAAGCGATTCGTCCTTCGGATGTGACTGTCACCGCCGACGATCTGGAAGGAATGGAAGCGGATGCACACAAGCTGTATGCCCTGATTTGGAATCAGTTTGTGGCTTGTCAAATGACACCTGCGCAATACGATTCCACGACAGTCAGTGTAAAAGCGGCAGAGTACACCCTGAAAGCGAAAGGTCGTATCCTCAAGTTTGATGGTTGGACTCGCGTACAGCGCCCGTTGGGTAAAAACGAAGATCAGATCCTGCCTCCGGTGAAGGTCGGTGATAGCCTAAAGCTCGTCAGCCTAGATCCGAAACAGCACTTTACCAAACCGCCAGCACGTTACACGGAAGCGGCATTGGTGAAAGAGTTAGAAAAGCGTGGTATTGGTCGCCCATCGACGTATGCATCGATCATTTCCACCATTCAAGACCGCGGTTATGTGAAAGTCGATCAGCGCCGTTTCTTCGCGGAAAAAATGGGTGAAATTGTCACCGATCGTCTTGATGAGAATTTTGACGACTTGATGAACTACGACTTTACCGCGCGTATGGAAGAGAAACTCGACCAAATCGCCGAAGGTGAAGTGAACTGGACAGCAGTTCTGGATGAGTTCTTTGCTGATTTCAGTCGCGACCTCGAAACGGCGGAGCAAGATGAAAGCTTAGGTGGCATGAAGCCTAATCACATCGTGATGACCAATATTTTGTGTCCGACCTGTTCGCGTCCGATGGGGATCCGTACAGCATCGACTGGGGTGTTTTTAGGCTGTTCTGGCTATGCATTACCGCCGAAAGAGCGCTGCAAAACCACCATCAACTTAGGTGACGAAGAAGGGGTGATCAACGTTCTCGAAGAGGATGTCGAAACCGCAGCACTGCGTGCTAAGAAGCGTTGCCCAATTTGTGAAACGGCGATGGATGCGTATCTGATTGACGATAAGCGTAAGCTACATGTTTGTGGTAACAATCCGAACTGTGAAGGCTTTATCGTTGAAGAAGGCGAGTTCAAAGTCAAAGGCTATGAAGGCCCAACCGTCGAGTGTGATAAATGTGGCTCAGACATGGTGTTGAAAAATGGCCGCTTTGGTAAGTACATGGGTTGTACCAACGATGCTTGTAAAAATACGCGTAAGATCCTGAAAAATGGCGAAGTTGCGCCACCGAAAGAAGAGCCAGTGCATTTCCCTGAACTGCCTTGTGAAAATTCGGATGCGTATTTTGTGCTGCGTGATGGTGCATCTGGCTTGTTCTTTGCGGCGAGCAATTTCCCTAAATCGCGTGAAACACGCGCGCCTTTGGTGGAAGAGTTGAAACGTTTTGCTGAGCGTTTGCCAGAAAAATACCAGTATCTGACTTCTGCACCCGCACATGACCCTGATGGCTTACCTGCTGTGGTGCGTTTCTCTCGTAAAGAGAAAGAGCATTACGTGCGTACCGAGACAGAGGGTAAACCTTCCGGTTGGATGGCGGTTTACCAAGAGGGTAAATGGTTGGTCACGGATAAACGCAAAAACGCGAAATAATCCGGCTCATCCTTTGTTCAATCAAAATAAGACAAGGCAGCCTCGCTGCCTTGTCTTATTTTTGTATCAGGCTTTGCGAAGCAGTTCTGAGAAATACCAGATTGGTATTGATGCTTTTCATCATCAATTTGCCAGAGTGTGACTCACGAAAGAGTCTTACACTTTGATCCTGCCTACTATGAGATTAACCACTCAATCTGAGTCCTT
>NZ_WPDC01000041.1:0-29860 GCF_035615595.1 Vibrio sp. R-1
GGCCTAGAGCCAGCTTAAGAGAATAAAGAGATGGAAAAGTGGAATTAGGCGTTCATGATTTGACGCAATTCATTACCTGACAGATGGTATTGGCGTGGGCAGTTGCGCCAAGTGGTCAGCATGCGGCGGTATTTGGCCAACATCGGCATTTGGCTGTTGAAATGGTGTTCGCCTTTATCAAACTGAGGATAGAGACCTTCAGAGTCCACTAAGAAACGGACGTAATTGACCAACTGTGCTTCGGTCGCCATATCAAAGCCTAGGAATGTCAAACGGCGTTGGTCTACATCTTTGCGTGCAGCATCGTCCAGCATTCTGTTGGATTCTTGCATCGCATGGTACATCTCCATGATGTCGATGATTTCACGACACTCGGTTTCAGGCAGGCAGCCAAACTCGCGGTTCAGTTCACGCATGTGTAGCTCATAGCCACGCTCAACAATCGATTGTAAGCGCTTGTATTTGTTTGCGTTATTAGGGTCGAGTTGTGACATAAGGAAATATTGGTTCGATAGGATCAAACGCTGAGCGTTGGTCATTTCCATGTAAAGCCTCACTTCAAATCAGAGTTATTATTTTGCTGATTTAAGGTTAACAGCATTGGTGCAGAGTGAAACATGATCTCAACACGGTTTTAATAGTGAAAGCACAAAAAAACAGCATGCTTAATGATGATAGTGGTTGTACAAATAATCGCGATCGGAAAAAACGCGCAGCCACTCAGGGCGGAATACGGCCAAAATGGCGAGTGCCATGCCATTCAGCAGGCCTTCAGGGAAGGCGAGTAGCGGAACAAAAATCAAATAGTTGTCGGTGATTGTGATCCAGTCATAAGCGCCTAACTGCCAGATATAAAGGGAGTTAAGCAACAGATGCAAACTGCCGGTAACGCCGGCATTAAAAAAGCCAGCCACAAAAATAAACACGAAGATGTTTCTCGGTAGGTAGTGATAGCTCAAGGCAAAAATCGAGTAACTGATCAAGATTGGCAGCAAACTCGACAGCAGTAGATATTCTGGTAAAGCGGCAAAACTTATTTTGCCAAACAGTGCGAGGGCGGCGCTGACCGGCAGGGTGAGAATAAAAGCGCTGCGCCAACCATACATCATGGTCAGTGTGGTTAAGGCGAGAAAATGAATGCTCAATCCTTCTTTGACACTGGCTTGTGCCGACCAAAGCAGAAAGAGACCCAGCATCACAAAGTAGGTGAGATGTTGGAAGGATTTGTCATCCCGAAACTTCGGCCACAGCGCGTGTTGGGTATCTTTTCTGACCCAAAACAACACGATGAAGAGAATGATGGTCGAAGCGATTTGTGCGAGTTCCAATTGCGTTACCTAAAAAAATACCAACCTGAGGTTGGTATTTTTTACGATAACGTCGAGAGGATGAATCAATATTTTACGTTTGAGTGATATTGCTCAAGGATCGCTACGATTTTATCCATGGTTTCTTTGCTTGGCGGATTCACTCCTTCCAGTGGATATTCTTCACCCATGGCTTCCCATTTGTGCGCGCCAAGTTTGTGGTAAGGCAGCAGCTCAATTTTCTCGATGTTTTCCATGTCTTTAATAAACTCACCCAGTTGATGAGCAGATGCTTCATCATCGGTGTAACCTGGAACCACCACGTAACGCAACCAAGTTTTTTGACCAATTTGATGCAGGTAGCGCGCAAAATCTAAGGTGCGTTTGTTAGACACGCCAATCAAATCTTGGTGGATCTCATCATCCATCTGTTTGATATCGAGCATCACCAAATCAGTCACTTCCAACACTTCGTCAATCACAGGTGTGAATTTACGCACGTAGCCATTGGTGTCTAAACAGGTATGAATACCTTCGGCTTTCGCTGCGCGGAAAAAGTCACGCACAAATTCGGGTTGCAGCATGGCTTCCCCACCAGAGCAGGTGATGCCGCCACCAGAAGCGTTCATAAAATGGCGATAAGATTTCGCTTCTTTGATGATTTCCTCAACCGTGACTTCACGACCCGTATGGGTATCCCAAGTGTCTCGGTTATGACAATACTTGCAGCGGAACAGGCACCCTTGCAGGAAGACAATAAAGCGGATTCCTGGGCCATCAACAGTGCCACAAGATTCGAAAGAGTGAATTCGACCAATGGTAGACATGAGCGCTTCTCAGTTATGTAGTTTGGCCGTTATTTTATTACAAATAGCAGGGATTAAATAGGTTTATCTCCCTGATAATTGGTCGCATCACCAGTGACAGCAAGGGCTGGTGGGCATTTGGACTCTTTTCTCCCTTCTTTTCATCCTGCCCAGTGGTGCTCTTATGTATCCGACTCTCTTGGAGACGAACAATCAATTTCAGTGAAAAATGGGTAAGTTCGGCATCCTAGGTCTAAACTTTTGCTATCCATAAGAAAGAGTATCTGTTGTCAGTGGGCAAGCTGGCAAACTGAACAGTGCAGTGATGCAGTATTTAAAAAGGAAGTGAAAAGATGGATGTCACGCAACTTTCACAAAAGCAAAAAATCACCTTATTTATCCTTGTACTTTGCTTGGGCTTCATCGGGTTAGCGGTTTTTACTGCGCAAAGTTTATCTAAGATGAACTCGCAGTATCAACAAAGTGGTGATGTGACCGCGGGCTCTGCGGCTTTATTTGCGACTCAAGCACAGCTGTTTGAATTAGCCGCTGAGCGTGAACATCTCTCGTCAAACAAGGTGTCTGAGATTAAAACGCGCTTGGCTCAGCTAATGCAGAAAGTGGAAGGGGATAAGCGCTTTCTTGCCGAGAATAACTTTGCTAATGAAGGTAACGCCTTACAGCAAGCGGTGCAGGCTTTTAATGACGATATGCAGCCGTGGCTTGAGATTAAAGGCGAGCTTGGTTTTAACGTCGATGATGGCAAGCTGGCCGATCTGAAAAAACTGGCGGCGACTATAGAAAAGAAAATTGATGAAACTGGTATGGTAACCATCAATTCCGATTTTCAAGCCATGATCAAAGCCCAGCAAAATTACCTACTACAACCGAATGAACAAAATTTGCGCTTATTTAATCGGGCGTTAGCGGGTTTTGTCAGCATGTCGCAATCCTACGCCATGCTCGATCTGTATAAAGCGGAAATTGAGCAGTTTAAAACCACATTTTTGCGAGTCAGTGAGCTGTCGCAGCAAGTCAAAGATATCGAAAAAAACTTACTCAGTAGTGAAGCAACAGCGCAAGGTGTGATTGAATCAACCGCGCAGCGTCTAGAAGAGGTGAGTAGTCGTTATCAATCGTTAGCTGAGAAAGCGGGCGAGCAAACCTTGCTCTCCATTTTAGTCGCTTGCGTGATTCTGGCAGTGTTGACCGTATTGCTGTTTATGATGGTGAGTTTCTCGCTATCTAAAGCGTTAACACAGATAGGCCGCGTATTAGAAAAGCTCTCTTCTGGCGATCTCTCTCAGCGCTTAGCTCTGACATCCAATAAAAAAGATGAGTTTAATCAGTTAGCGTTTGCGGTGAACAAGAGTTGTGAAAACCTCGGCGGCTTAGTGCATGTCGTGCAAGATCGTAGTGTGGCATTGTCAGGGGATGCTGTGGCGCTCAATCAAGCGATTGATAATCTGGTACGCGGTCAGTCTGATGTGATGGATCAAACCCAAAGGCTCGCGTCAGCAACCGAAGAGGTCAGTTTAACCACGCAGCAAGTCTCTCATTCTCTCGAAGTGGTCGCCAATGTGAGTAAAGCCTCGACTTTAGCGGCTGCGGAAGGCAGTAAAGTTATTAGTGCTGCGATTGGCTCTTTGCGTGAGGTCGGGAGTATTTTGCAGTCAGCCGCCAGCCATATTCAGCAGCTAGAACAAGCTTCCGCCAAAGTCGACTCAGTGATGGACATCATTAACGGTATCGCAGAGCAAACGAATTTATTGGCACTCAATGCGGCGATTGAAGCTGCTCGTGCGGGTGAGCAAGGACGCGGATTTGCGGTTGTCGCCGATGAGGTGCGTAGTTTAGCCGTCAGAACGGTGAATGCGGTGAGCGAAATTTCCGGCACAATAGAAACTATGAAAAAAGAGAGTGCGGAAGTGATTTTGTTTATGAACCAATCCGAGCAGACCATGGAAGAGGGGCAAAGCAAAGGCAATCAAGCCATGCAAGCGTTACAGCGAATTACCCAAGGGACGGATGAAGCCGCATCGCAAACGGAAAGAATTTTTTCGTCGATAAAAGAGCTGTCCGCAATCAGCCAAGCAATGGCCGAAAGCATGAGCCAAATTTCGAGCGCGATGCAAGCGTTGGAGTCGTATAACACTCAACTGCGCGTGACCAGCCGTGAAGTTGAGACACGCGCAGAGAGTTTAGAGCATGATTGCCGACGCTTTACGTTGTAGAGCCTCGATTGTCCAAGCTAGAAGAAGGCGTACAGCGCCACGTTACCGGTACCGCTAATCGACTCTTTATCTTCTTTAAATTCAGGAGTGTTAGCGGTAAAGGTTAAACTGGCCCCAAAACTACGAGCATACATAGCAAAACCGACCACAGCGGTGGCTTGCCATGGCTCAACATGCACTTGGTAATACTCGGCGGGTTGATCTAAGCCATTCAGCGGTCTGTCACCTTCAATCGTCACATCGTTAAATCGATAGCGACCCTCGATGCCGGTGAACACAAACCAGCCTTGGTTGGATGCCCCAATCATGCCGGGGGTAAACGGATTCTCAACCGAAATTTGGGCTGCGCCAAAGTTGTTTTCTAAATCGGTTCCCCAGCGCAACATGAGTCCAGAGGAAAGGTCACTGCGAAAGTTGCCGATATTGGCTTCAGAAATATTGGCCAGCTCTAACTCTGTACCGGCTAAAGCATGGTAGCGACCCCAGTTAAAATGGGAGCGATAACCTAGGCTACCCACCAATTGATCTTCCACTTGGTATGCCCAGCCATTGGGCTCATCGGATTTCGTAATACTGTGCACCAATTTTTGCGCTTCTTCTGACAAAGCGCTTTCCCCTGTCATCCCTAAGGTGAGATTGAAGCGTTGTGCTTGTTGTGGATGTAGGCTGAGGTAATTGAATTCAGTGTGTAGATAACCTGCATAAGGGCGTTCGTTCGGCTGTGGTTTGGTCAATTCAATATCAGAAGGCGTCCACATTTTATGCCCGAGGGTGAATTCCCATTTGTCCAGACTGGGAGCGCCCCAAATGGATAAACTGAGCGGTTTTGCAAGCCAATAAGGGGTAATGGTGCCAGAGGTATAGCTTAGGAAAAGGCCATTAGTGTAGTTTTGATCTACCCCGAATACACCGTCGTTATCGATGCTCAGGGAGAAGGTTGAAGTCTGTGCCGCAGCCGCGTAAGTGCTGATGAACAGTAAAGGTAAATAGCGAATCGATTTCATGGTTAGCGAACTATGTCTCGGAGAAATAAAACAAAAGCTCATTAATCATGAGCTATTGTGGCGAATAAACCTAGTAGAGAAGAACACAAATGTGTCGTGAGATACAGAAATAAATCCTGTTGCGCGGAAAAACAAAAAGCCCCGTCGAAACGGGGCTTTGAAGAGGCTTACTAAATCTTATAGCGATTCAGTGAAAGTACGAGCGATAACGTCTTGTTGCTGTTCAGCAGTCAGAGAGTTAAAGCGCACTGCGTATCCAGATACACGGATAGTTAGTTGTGGGTACTTCTCTGGATGCTTAACTGCATCAAGCAGAGTGTCACGGTTCAGAACGTTAACGTTCAGGTGTTGACCACCCTCGATGCCTGCTTCGTGGTGGAAGTAACCGTCCATCAAGCCAGCTAGGTTCGCACGCTGTGAGTTCTCATCTTTACCCAGTGCATTTGGCACGATAGAGAAGGTATATGAGATACCGTCTTTCGCGTGAGCAAATGGCAGTTTACCGACTGAAGTCAGAGACGCTACCGCACCTTTCTCGTCACGACCGTGCATTGGGTTTGCACCCGGTGCAAATGGCGCACCTGCACGACGACCGTCCGGTGTGTTACCTGTCTTCTTGCCGTATACCACGTTTGACGTGATAGTCAGGATAGACTGAGTTGGTACTGCGTTACGGTAAGTTTTCAGTGAACGAATTTTGTTCATGAAACGCTCAACCAGTTCACAGGCGATGTCATCAACGCGTGAATCGTTGTTACCGAATTTTGGATAGTCGCCTTCGATTTCAAAATCGATAGCTACACCATCTTCGTCACGAATTGGTTTTACTTTCGCGTACTTGATAGCAGACAGTGAGTCAGCCGCTACAGACAGACCTGCGATACCACACGCCATAGTACGGTATACATCACGATCATGCAGCGCCATTAGAGCCGCTTCGTAGCTGTACTTGTCATGCATGTAGTGGATAGCGTTCAGTGATGTGACGTACTGTGTTGCCAGCCAATCCATGAAGTGATCCAGTTTGTTCCATACATCGTCGAAGTCGAGCACTTCGTCGGTGATCTTAGGCATTTTTGGACCCACTTGGATTTTCAGCTTCTCGTCCACACCGCCGTTGATAACGTATAGCAGTGTTTTAGCAAGGTTAGCGCGAGCACCGAAGAACTGCATGTGTTTACCAATAACCATTGGTGATACACAACATGCGATAGCGTAGTCATCATTGTTGAAGTCAGGACGCATCAAGTCATCGTTTTCGTACTGGATAGACGAGGTATCGATAGACACTTTCGCACAGAACTTCTTGAAGCCTTCAGGCAGTTGCTCTGACCACAGGACAGTGATGTTTGGCTCTGGAGATGGACCCATGGTGTACAGTGAGTTCAGGAAGCGGAAGTTAGTACGTGTTACCAGCGTACGACCGTCTAGACCCATACCACCCATAGATTCGGTTGCCCAAATTGGGTCACCAGAGAATAGCTCATCGTACTCAGGAGTACGTAGGAAACGAACCATACGCAGCTTCATGACGAAGTGGTCGATCATTTCTTGCGCTTCAACTTCCGTGATCTTGCCGGCTTTCATGTCGCGCTCAATGTACACGTCCAAGAAAGTAGAGGTACGGCCAAGAGACATTGCAGCACCGTTTTGAGATTTCACTGCCGCTAGGTAGCCGAAGTAAGTCCATTGGATTGCTTCTTGTGCCGTTTCAGCTGGGCGAGAAATATCGTAACCGTATTTCGCAGCCATCTGTTTCATTTGGCCAAGCGCACGGTGTTGTTCTGCAATTTCTTCACGCAGTTGCATGGTCATTTGCAGATCTTCGCCGTTTTCAAATTTTTCCTGCAGAGACTTGAACTGAGCCAGTTTGTCTTTCATCAGGAAGTCGATACCGTACAGAGCTACACGACGGTAGTCACCGATGATACGACCACGGCCGTAAGCATCTGGAAGACCAGTCAGAACGCCAGATTTACGACAAGCCAGAATTTCTGGAGTGTAGATGTCGAATACACCTGCGTTGTGCGTTTTGCGGTATTCAGAGTAGATTTTTGAAACTTGTGGATCCAGTTCACGACCGTATGCTTTGCATGAACCTTCCACCATACGGATACCACCGTTAGGGATGATTGCACGTTTCAGTGGAGCATCAGTTTGTAGACCAACGATCTTTTCAAGATCTTTGTTGATGTAGCCAGCGTCGTGAGCTGTGATGGTAGAGATAAGAGAAGTGTCGAAGTCAACAGGAGCGTGAGTTGAGTTTTCCTGTCTGATGCCTTCCATTACTTTAGCCCAAAGCTTGTTGGTCGCTTCAGTACCTTCTGAGACTAGGAAAGATTCGTCGCCTTCGTACGGTGTGTAGTTCTTTTGAATAAAATCACGAACGTTAACTTCGTTTTGCCAGTCACCTGCCGCAAAACCTTCCCAAGCTTTAGCAAATTGCTCTGCCATGACATACCTACCTTTATGAGTAGAAAAAACACGCACTGTTTTCGCCGTTGAGCCAGCTATCCCCGAGGGGAGCAGTACACTCTTCAATAACGATATCCAAATTCACACTGTGACTATTTGAATATGGATATCGCTATTAGTTCCTTTAATGTAGCCACTCTACGCTAAAAATTTTTCGTAAACCTTAAACTAAATCAATAAAAGTTAAAAAATTAAAATAAAGTTTGGGTAGCGCGGTCAGCGCTACCCAAATCAAGAATGGTGATTACAACCAAGCTTGCAGACCGTATTGGCTTTCTAACATGCCAACAGCAAGCATAGCAATCAAACAGATGATTAGCACACCGCCCGGGATCACAACTTTATCGATGAAGGACAATTTTGCTGCGCGCTCTTTGTCACCAATCAGACCGTTGTTGTCCAGAAGCATAGTCAAAGCCCAAGCCAGTACAGGGTTTACTACCGCTGAACCGAAAATACAGATACCTGCTGCTTGTGAATCTTTGGTGTTTTTGATCATTTGCATACCCGCTTCCAGCAGAGGTAGGAATACACCGACTAACAGAGCACAGCGCATAACTGGTGGCCATACTGCTGCATCCATTGGGAAGCCAAGAATTGCAATCGTCATCACCAAACAGCCAAGGATGATGGCACCGCCTGGAATTGGGCGTTTCGCAATCGCCGCTGGGATCATGTATGTACCCCAAGAAGAGGTGATGTTACCGCCACCCAGCGCTGTACCCACCATTTGACGGATAGAACACATAGTCATGGTGTCATCCACATCCATCAGTACTTTTTCAGTACGTTTTGGATAGTTCAGCTCTTGGAAGATACGGTGACCTAGGAAATCGGGTGACCACATGGCAACCGCCAAAATTGCAAATGGCAATGAAGCGATGAAGTGTTGTAGTGTTGGCATACCCAACATCCAACCTTGCTCAGTACTGCCCCACCAGTAAACTGGGTTCAGGTTTGGCAAGCCCATTTGGGTTTCAAATTTCAGGTCAAAACCCGCACCCAAGGCAAGCGCAATCACAAGGCCAGTAAAGGCACACACCGGAATCGCCAACCAGCGCAAGTTAAATTTAGCCAGTAGTGCGTAAATCACGATGTTTACACCCAGTACCACTAAACCAATGTAGCCCATGCTGCCTGCCGCAACGTCGGCAGATTGCAAGCCAACGGCCCATTCTTGTATCGATGTGATTTGACTCATCGTCCCGGTAAAACCGAGGAAGATAAGCAAACCGCCTGCTGTACCCTCAGAGGTGAGGTTGACCAGTTTGGATCCACCTTTGAAATAGCTGAGCAAAAGACCGAAAACGCCAAGGAGGATAGCAAGTGCGAGAGGGTGTGCGCCGGCCAGAGCGATAGAGCCAATCAGAGGAATCATTGGACCGTGGTTGCCAGCGAGGTTGGCACGAGGGTTTAAGAAACCTGAAGCAATCACACAGAAGAACAGCGCAGGGAAAAGCATTTCTACGCGAGCAACTTCGATAGCAAATTCTTTGCCCAAGTTAATATGGTCCCACGCTTGAGTCAGGCCGTCAGCCCAAGACATCATTACTGCGGAGTACATAGAGATAATGCCGATGGTACCCGCTAGTGCAGGAACTAAGTCTTCCAGCTCAAAGCGGAAATCTCGCCCAGGTAAATTGAGACCAAAGCGGCGTGGCTTCATGATTTGCAGTTCATGATCCAGATATTCTGAGCGAGTTGCAAACTCAGACGCAGGACGGTGAAGCTCCCGGTAGCTTTTCGTCTCAATGTCTGAGCGCTCTTTGTTCATAACGTCTGACATATGATTCCTCATATTTGTAAAAGTAAGTAATTCAGTGGTGAATACTGTTTAATTGCATGAATAAAGAAAGTGTTGAAGCGTTTCTGACACGAGTCAAATGGGCTACTTCTAACACAAATACTGATCATTATGATGACCTTATATTTGTGGCGAGTTTAACGTGCTTATCAATAAGGGCGATTGATCTTGATCACTTTACGAATAAATATGAAAGAAAACTACACATGCCTAGTGATATCAGACACATAGGGGGCATTTGCTTTGAAATATTTTTTCATCTTGCGAGTTTTATTACGCTTTAAAACGTTGAAAAAGGCCCAGAAAAATGCACGCTTTGCTAACAGTAGAAGTCAGAATGTGTACCGAATGTGATTTTGTTAAAAATTTATTAATAAAATTATTTGGCAAAAATGACTATTTATTAACCTCTTTAGGTTCATGTTATTTATCGCTGCAGATAAACGGTAAATCAGCGAGTCCGCGTGAGTATCGATAAATTAAGCGATGGGAGTGCAAGATCAGAGTCAATGCTGGCATTGTTTTCAGTAAAAAGAGAACAAGACGAATTCACTTATATTTGCATTTGTGTGCAAATTAAATCGCTATTCAGTCATATTTGATGGGTTAATAATTTGTTGCGCGGCTCTGGGTTGAGTGTTAGCTTGTTTCAAAAATGAACAGTGAAGTTCATCGATATAGACAGGGAGCGTTAGCGCATGACGGATGTACCCGCGCTTGAAATTAAGAATTTACACAAAACTTTTGGTCAGAATGAAGTGCTGAAAGGCATCTCTCTTCAAGCACAAAAAGGCGATGTTATTTCCATCATTGGATCGTCAGGTTCTGGCAAAAGTACTTTTCTTCGTTGTATCAATTTATTAGAAACTCCCACTGCGGGTGAAATCTGGGTCAAGGGCGAACTGATCCAGATGAAAACCACGCGTCAAGGCACAGTTCAGCCCGCCAAAGAGAAACAAGTGCAGCGCATCCGTTCGCGTTTAGCCATGGTGTTTCAAAGTTTTAATCTTTGGTCACACATGACCGTGCTTGAAAATGTCATTGAGGCTCCGGTACACGTTCTCGGGGTGCCCAAAGCGCAAGCTATTGAGCAAGCTGAGCGTCTACTGCGCAAAGTTGGTTTATACGAACGTAAAGACTATTACCCTGGACACCTTTCGGGTGGTCAACAACAGCGTGCGGCGATCGCTCGGGCTCTTGCCGTAGAGCCTGAAGTCATGTTGTTTGATGAGCCGACTTCAGCACTCGATCCTGAACTCGTCGGTGAAGTACTGGGCGTGATGCGAGATCTGGCAGAAGAAGGTCGCACTATGTTGGTTGTGACCCATGAGATGGCGTTTGCTCGTGATGTCTCAAATCATGTGATGTTCTTGCATCAAGGCAAAGTAGAGGAGCAGGGTAAGCCTGAAAAACTGTTTAAAAACCCTGATTCTGAGCGGTTGAAGCAGTTTATTTCGTCTATTTATTAGATGGGCAAATCGAGAGCATCTATGGTTTCGAAAGATGAGGTCGTCGGTTGCTATGGACACGGTGGTTACCGATAAGAATAGTGCGCAGTCGAACCTGAGTCTCAAAGAGTGAATTTAAAGTAACACATTGATATTAAAAAAATAGTAAACACAACATTAAGACAAACAATCACAGGAGTATGGATATGAAAAAGTGGTTAGTTGCGACAGCATTAATTGCCACAACAATCAGTGGGGTAACGCAAGCCAAAGAATGGAAAACGGTGCGTTTTGGTATTGAAGGCGCTTATCCTCCGTTTAGCTGGACAGAAGCTGATGGCTCTTTGAAAGGGTTTGATGTGGATATGGCCAATGCGTTGTGTGCGGAGATGCAAGTGGAGTGCAAAATCGTGCCACAGGATTGGGATGGCATTATCCCTTCACTGTTAGCGCGTAAGTACGATGCCATTATTGCAGCGATGTCGATCACTGAAGAGCGTAAAAAGAAAGTGGATTTCACTGGTAAGTACGCTCAGATCCCGAACAAGTTTATTGCTAAGAAAGGCGCGGATTTAGCCTTCACTAAAGAAGGTTTGAAGGGCGTGAAAATTGGTGTGCAGCGTGCGACCACTCACGATAAATACATCACTGACAATTATGGTGACACGGTCGATATTGTGCGTTATGGCTCGTTTGATGAAGCGTATTTAGACCTTGCCAATGGCCGGATCGCCGCAGTATTAGGGGATGCCTCCGCATTAGAAGAGGGCATGCTCAACAAACCCGGTGGTGATGCTTATGAATTTGTTGGTCCTTCACTGACAGACCCCAAATGGTTTGGCGAAGGTATGGGCATAGCGGTGCGCAAGCAAGATAAAGAGCTAACCGAAAAACTCGATGCGGCGATTACGGCACTGCGTGAAAAAGGGATTTATCAACAAATACAAGCTAAATACTTCAAGTATGACGTTTACGGTGAATAAAAGCGCTTCTTATCACTTCGAGTTGCCGTCCACAGGACGGTAGCTTGAAATCATGGATTCGCGATTAAAGCTCACTGTATTTCGGGTTGTTGGCACTCGTTCCTGATGTCACCAACAACACGTAATCCAACTCAGGGAACGAGTCATATGCTGGATTTACAAGGCTATGAAGCCTCTATTCTGAAAGGCGCGCTGCTGACTATTGAAGTTGCCGTGCTGTCCCTTTTGCTAGCGATGCTGCTAGGCATGTTAGGCGCACTCGCTAAAATGGCACCCTACCGCTGGGCTCGAGCCATTGCGACACTCTATACCACTATCATTCGCGGTATTCCGGATTTAGTACTCATGATGCTGATTTTCTTTGGTGGGCAGATTTTACTCAACAATGGTCTCAGTTGGTTTAATGAGTTCATCAACCAATGGCTGACAGCCCGAGATCCGAATCATGAATGGGTCGCCTATCTGCCCGACTATGTAGATATCAGCCCTTTTGTCGCGGGCGTGTTAACCATCGGCTTCATTTTTGGGGCTTATATGGCGGAAACGTTTCGTGGCGCGATCCTTGCCGTCGATAAAGGTGAACTCGAAGCGGCGAAAGCTTACGGCATGAATGCTGCCATGAGCTTTCGGCGAATTTTATTACCGCAGATGATTCGCCATGCTATTCCTGGCTTTGGCAATAACTGGCTGGTGCTGCTGAAAACGACCGCTCTTGTCTCGATCATCGGCCTTGAAGATATGGTACGCATCAGTTCGCTGGCGGCTGGCTCGACCAAAATGCCGTTTACCTTTTATATGGCGGTGGCCATCATCTTTCTATTTTTTACCAGTGTGTCGACCGGTTTGCTCAAGCTGCTAGAACGTAAATTCAGTATTCATACGAGGTAAAGATGGACTTTTCTCTGATTATCGACAGTTTACCTATTTACCTAAGTGGACTTTGGACCACTGTCTGGCTCGTGAGCCTTTCACTCGTCATCGGCTTGCTGTGCGCCATTCCGCTGGCGATTGCCCGAAATAGCAAGCAAAAATGGTTCAGCCTTCCGGCATGGGGATACATCTATTTTCTGCGTGGAACGCCACTCTTAGTGCAGCTTTATCTGATTTATTACGGTATGGATCAGTGGTTTCCGGTCAAAGATACCTTATGGGAGCATGCTTGGTTCTGTGCTTTGGTGGCCTTTATCTTAAATACCTCGGCCTATACGGCGGAAATTATCCGTGGGGCGATCAACGGGCTTCCGAAAGGTGAAGTAGAAGCTGCCAAAGCTTATGGTATGAGCCGTTTTCAAACTTACCAAAGAATTATTTTACCTAGTGCGCTGCGTCGTTCCTTACCTGCTTACAGTAATGAAGTGATTTTTATGCTGCATGGCAGTGCCGTAGCCGGGATCGTCACCATCATGGATTTGACTGGCGCGGCACGATTAGTCAATTCTCGATATTATGCGCCATTTGAAGCATTTTTGAGTGCAGGGCTGTTTTATATGGCGCTGACTTTCATCATTTTGTGGTGTTTTAAACAGGCGGAACAACGTTTTCTTGCCTACCTAAAGCCTCGCAGCTAAATAAAAAATCCCCATCAATATCGATGGGGATTTTTAAGTAAGCCGTCAGAGCACTCGATTACTTGAATGTTGCCCAGATAGGCGCATGATCGGAAGGTTTATCGATCGCACGTAACTCATAATCGATGCCTGCTTCTTGGCAGGTTTCAGCCAGAGTTGGTGTTGCCAAAATCACATCGATTCGAAGCCCACGGTTGTCTTCAAAGCCGCGTGAGCGGTAATCAAACCACGAAAATTGGTCACTGACGTCAGGATGCAATTGGCGGAAAGTATCGACCAATCCCCAATCTAAAAGCGTTTGTAACCACTCACGCTCTTCTGGTTGAAATGAACATTTTCCTGTTTGTAACCAGCGTTTGCGGTTGGCTTCGCCGATACCAATATCCAGATCGAGTGGGCTGATATTGATGTCACCCATAACGACCAGACGCTCTGAATTACTGCGGTGTTCACGCAGATAGGTCATCAAATCACGATAAAACTGACGTTTGTAAGGAAACTTGGTTTCGTGTTCGACGTTGTCACCTTGTGGGAAATAGCCATTGAGAATGGTGGTCTTTTGCCCATTTTGATCAGCGAATGTCGCCATGATCATGCGCTTTTGGTGTTCTTCATTGTCGGTTGGAAAGCCTTTGATCACTTCGACAGGCGTTTGTTTGCATAAAATGGCCACACCGTAGTGCGCTTTTTGACCGTGAAAATAGACTTGATAGCCCATGGCCTCGACTTCTTGACGAGGAAACGCCTCATCATGGACTTTGATCTCTTGTAGGCCAATCACATCAGGTTGATGCTTGTCGATCAACGCTTGCAGTTGATGCAATCTGGCTCTGAGTCCATTTATGTTGAAGCTGATAACTTTCATTGCGATTCCTTTTGGTTGACTTGGGACTGATGTTATCACCTAAGCTCGGGATCTCAAGTCCGGCGAATTATTGGTTTAATAGTGAACCAACAAAGTAAGAAAAAATAAGATCCGAAAAAGTGGGTAGGAAAATTGCGCGGCTGTCGTTTGAACAACAAACTCTCGTCGGGCAGTTTAAAGTGAACTGAGGCCAAGCGTTGTCAGACGAGAGTTACTCGTCTGACAGGGGGGCGATGGTTTGTGGTTGAATACTGGGTGATACTGCAGTGTCTGCCAGTTTTTGTTCAAAATCGCGTTTGACGATCTCAAGCGCAGCAAGCGCTATGTGGGGCTCAATTGCATGAGACTCTAATAAATAGATAAGATCGACCGCGAGTTTGATCTCATCAGAGGCTTCATTCAGTGGAATCGATGGAGTCGACATTTACGCTTTTCTCTCTTGAGTGGTAATTCGTTTCTCAATTTTTATTTTTGCATCACGGCAGCGGTTGAGTCGCTGCTCGGATTGCAACAGAGCTTGTTGAGCCGCCGCTTTTTCTGTTGCCGAGGCTTGTTCAAGCAAGAGGGCTTTATCACGCACCAAATCCATCAAACGTCGTTCCCAATCTTGATGTTGAGCCAGCTCCTGAGAAAGCTCATTAATGGTTTTTTTAAAATAAGCGTGTGGTCTCGGTTCGTTACGGCGCACATTTTGAGTTGAAAGCTCACGAGTCAGTGCGGCGATTTGTGCAAGTAGCCGTTCAGATAAATATTCCGCGCGCAATGCCGTCAAACGTCCACTCTCTTTTTCACGGATTAAGGCTTGCAGCGTTGAATGAGCTTCTTCAACACAAGGTGTTAATAGCTTTCCGTGGCAATGGAATAACACCTCATCAAATAATGGGCGATGATGTTCACCACGTTGACGGTCGAGCTGGGCGGCAGAATGCTTGAGCTCGTTGAGAATCGTATGAAATTTGCTGTAGCTCTCCATCATCCCACCCACCATGCGTCATAAGCTAATTTTCCCGCCAAAATCGTGACCACTAAAATAAATAGGGGACGGATAAACGGGGCTCCAAAGCGAATGGCTGAATGAGCTCCGACGTACGCTCCCGCCATCAAACAGACTCCCATGGTCAAACCCAACAGCCAATCAATATGGCCGAGTACGGCAAAAGTCACCAGTGAGGTGAAATTACTGGTTAAATTCATAGCTTTGGCAAGTCCCGAAGCCAGTAGGATATTGAAGCGATACAGCGCCATTGAGCTGACCGTCCAGAACGCGCCAGTGCCAGGACCCGCTAAGCCATCATAAAATCCTAGCCCTATGCCTTGCAGGATCTGCTTGCGATGCAATTTAGGGCATGGTTCCGGCGTGACACTTTGTTCCGTTTGATGGGGGCGATGCAAAACCGTATATAAAGCCGCAGCCAGAATAATCAGCGGGAGTACTTTACGTAGCCAATCCGTGCTGATCGCATCAACGGCCAAGGTGCCCAGTATGGCGCCAATCAAGGTTGCAATAAAAGCGCGTTTCCAACATGCAGGATCAAAGAGTTTTTGACGATAGTAAGTCCATGCCGCGGTTGATGAAGCAAACGTCGCAGCTAATTTATTGGTTCCCAAAGCCAAATGAGGCGGTAAACCTAGCGAAAGTAGTGCTGGTACGGTCAACATTCCGCCGCCGCCTGCGACCGCATCGATAAATCCGGCAATAAAAGCAACAAGAGCCAGCACCATTATCGTGGTGGGTTCTATCCATTCCATCAAAAGCGCAATCCTAATTGTGGTGAGTTAATCGTTATTATCAGTATTCAATCGTGCGCTTAAAGGGCGGTAAGGCATCCAACAACGCTTTTCCGTAACGCTTTGATACTACCCGCCGATCAAGGATGACCACTCTACCAGAATCCCGCTCTTTGCGCAGTAGACGTCCAACAGACTGGATGAGCTTTTTGCTGGCTTCAGGAACGGTAATTTGCATGAAAGGGTTACCGCCCAGCTCTTGAATATATTCGGCATGTGCTTGTTCTACCGGAGAGGTTGGAACGGCAAAGGGGATTTTGGTGATGATCAGATTTTCGAGGAGTTCACCGGGCAGATCTAGACCTTCCGAAAAACTTCCAGTGCCAAATAAAACACTGGTTTTCTGTTTTTCAATCAGCTTTTTATGTTTATTTAGAATTTCTGATCGAGATTTCTCACCTTGCACCTGCAGTGCCCAACCACGTTTTGTGAACTCGACTTTTAAAGACTCTGCCACTTCACGCATTTGCCAATAAGAAGCAAAGAGGACCAAATTGGCTTTGTCAGCTTGCAGATAACACAATACTTTTTTGGCTAAATAGGCGGTATAGCCCTCGGCTTGTGGCTCCATTTCCATTTTTGGGATCAGCAATTCACCTTGCGTAGGGTAATCAAATGGCGAGGCTAAAGCTAAAAATTGCACTCCATCTTCCGCTTTGTCACTGATCCCAGCTTGCCGACAGAAGAAGCTGAATGAATTTAATGCTCTTAAGGTTGCAGAAACTAATATCGCGCCCACACAGCGGCTCCAAAGCTGCTGATCCAGTTGCCAGCCGATTTCGAGTGGCGAAACACTGACTAAATAGTCACCTTCGCGTTCAGGACTGACTTCAAGCCAGCGTGCTAAAGGTGCTCCCTTATCTTTGTTAGGTTTTGCCATTAGTTGCCATACTTGGGTCAAGTTTTCTAAACGTTGTACGTAAAACCCCAATTCGCCCAACGCAGGTTCAGCAATGCGTGTTGCAAGTTCGCCTTCTTTTACTTTTTCAGCAATTAAATCAGCTACTTTACTCACAGATTGCATCGCTTTTTGTGATGACTTACTAAGTGCTTGTGACTCATCAGCCAGCCATTGTGGTAACTCGCCGTGCTCAAAACGGTAAATTCCCTCAACAAATTGTTCCGCCACAAACTGTTTGGGTAATTGATTCAAAGTCGGGATTAAGTACTGTATCGCCGTGCGCGCCTCTTCAGCGAATCGCTCGGCACGTTTTTCATCACCTAGAGCGGTGAACTTGGATAAGGATTGATTGAGCTTTTCTAGCCAGCTCGCAGCTCCTTTCAATGTCGCGGCTGCCGATGCATGTTCGCGCGCGACCGTAGGGAGATGGTGCGCTTCGTCAAAAACATAAATCGTTTCTTCGGGGGCGGGCAGGATAACGCCCCCGCCTAAATCCGCGTCGGCCATCACTAGGCTATGGTTAGCAATAATCACATCGGCCTTATCCAGTTCTGAACGTGCCTTCTGAAATGGACAGTGACGATGAGCACTAAAGCTGCCATTACAACTATGTTTATCGCTGACAATGACTGACCACAATTCATCACTAATCGGGCTTGGCCAGCCATCGCGGTCACCATCCCATTTCCCTTGGCTCAGGGCAGTATGCAGCTCTACAAGCAGCTCTGTCTCATAAGGTTTGGGTTTACTTTCAAATAGCGCGATTTGCCCATCATCAATCCCACAGGCTGCGGCTAAACGTTCACTACAACAATAACGTTGACGGCCTTTCGCAAGAATAAATGAGAAGTTTTGATCACTGATCCTGCGGTAAAGCGGTAAGTCTTTATTGAGCAGTTGCTCTTGAAGAGCCACTGTGGCTGTGGAGATCACGACTTTCCGCTTATTGACCACCGCCACAGGGATAACCGCCATTAAATAGGAGAGAGACTTTCCTATGCCTGTTCCTGCTTCTGCCACTAACATTCGAGTCGATTTGTGATAAGTCCCACAAAGGGTTTTGGCCATCTCGGCAACTAGGAAATTTTGAGCGCGACGAGGAATGAAATTTTCCAATTGATTTTGTAGGTTTTGATAACTGTTGCGAATGGAATCTTGAATGTTTTTTGTCAGCATAGAGGTGTCCAAAGTGCGATGGCGCGATGGTAGCACAGATCACTGAGTGATACCTACTTCACGAAATCGTATGCTTTTAATAGAAATCTAGATCTTGTTCACAAATAAAAACTGAACCTTCAGAGACTTAAATTTATTTTGTTTTATAAAAAATATATAGCTCCAATTCCTAGGTTTGATTTTTATTAATATCCTAATTTCGCCATTTAAATGTTAATTTTTGGAGTTTTATTCTATTTTTCTGTCGGGTTGTAATCCTGTGATTTCGTCTGTTTTTGTTAAGAACTAAGCCGAAAAAAATCATGAAATCAATGTAATTTATTGAATTTTAATATTTTATGTTTTTTTTCTTTGTTTTTTTTATGGTATTTGACATGCAGAATATTCTTTTGCAATCTTAACCACGAATCTAATGGCGGTGGTGACCAAACAAAGAGTTGGAAAACCACCTTCAAAAAACAGGGAACCGGACAAGGAATTCCCACATTAAGAAAAGGCAGTGGATTAACATGAAAAAAACTCTATTAGCACTCGCAGTGCTTGCAGCAGCAAGCTCTGTAAACGCAACTGAAATTCTAAAATCAGATGCTGGCACAGTTGATTTCTACGGTCAGCTACGTACAGAATTGAAATTCTTAGAAGATAAAGATCCAACAATTGGTTCTGGTTCTTCGCGCGCTGGTGTTGATGCAAACTACACCGTTAACGATAGCTTAGCGTTACAAGGTAAAGTGGAATTCGCACTAAAAGACAGTGGCGATATGTATGTTCGTAACCACATTCTTGGTGTAAAAACTAATTTTGGTAAGTTTAGCCTTGGCAAACAATGGACTACATCTGATGATGTATACGGTGCTGACTACTCTTATTTCTTTGGTGGTACAGGTCTTCGTTACGGCACACTGTCTGATGCACTACACGATTCTCAAGTCAAGTATGTTTACGAAGCTGACAGCTTCTGGGTTAAAGCTGGTTACGGTTTTCCAGAAGATAATGCAAAGCAAGAGCTAGCAGAACTGTATGTAGGTGCAACATTTGGTGATTTGGCTGTGCACGCTGGTGGTGGTCAAAACCGTGATAAAGCATTCAAAGTTGGTAGTAATACGGTTGGCACAACAACCACAGATATTAAAGCTGACGTAACAAATAGTTACTTTGAAGTGACAGGTGAGTACACTATTGGTGATGCACTGATTGGTGTTACTTACTACAACGCAGAACTAGATGTAGAAAATAACCCACTAGTGATCGATGAAGACGCTATTTCTGTTGCTGGTACATACAAAGTTGCTGACAAGACAAAGTTGTATGCTGGCTATGAGTATGTGATGCAAGAAGCGAACACTGGCGCAGATGAAGATGGTACTCTTGTTTACCTAGGTGTTGAATACAAATTTGCAAGCTGGGCTCGTGTATATGCTGAGTATGGCTACGGCGATGGTACAACTCTGGGTTACACCAACAAGGGTTCTGACGCAGAAGTTAAAGCGACGAAAGTCGACAGCGCTAATAACTTTGGTATCGGTGCTCGTATCTACTGGTAAGATCTCGAACACGTTTATTGAGAAAGCCCGGCTGCTGCCGGGCTTTTTTATTGTGATGTGCAAGATAAGTGATTATTGTTGTTGTGTTTATTTTTATATGAAACAAGGTAGTTAGATAATGAAACTTAACCCACTGATTTTAGGTCTTCTGTTGTCATTTTCAGCAGGTCACTCATTAGCCGATGTAGTATTAAAAGTGCCAGAAAATATTGATTTACTTTCTGTAAATATGCAAAAACCAAAATCTGAAGGCGGATTATTTGGTGATAAAACGATTATGCTTAAAGATGGCACGAACCAGATTGTGTTTCGTTATATTCCTACTTTCGATGATGGTGACGATGTTAAGAAGGTATATAGCGATACAATTATTGCAAAATTTGAGAGTGAAAATGCCACTCTTCACTTTAAGATTCCTAGTTATCGCAATATAAAAGAAGCAAATGAGAAAATTCAAACAATGGAGTGGCAACTTGTTGACGAAAAAGGGCAATCTGTCGCTCTAGTAGAAGACAAACTACTCAATCCAGGTGTTCAATGGGGCAGAAATTACAGCCAAGAAGCTACAGAATATAACCAAAATGGAGGGGTTGCTGCGATCGGATACCTGAAAGTAGTTACTAATGAGGCTCAGCTATCTGAAAATACGACACAAGTTATTATGAGCGAAGCTTCTCAACCATTAGAAGTAGTCGGATCATCAAATAACCTTACTCAACTTCAACTTTGGTATAGCAAAGCCTCAAAAGAAGAACGCAAAGCGTTTAAGAAATGGATGGTCGATCAAGAATAAGCGAAAGCCTGCGCATGCAGGCTTTACTCTATTATCCACAGCACTTTTTATATTTCTTGCCACTACCGCAAGCACAAGGGTCGTTACGGCCTTGTTTGATGGCGGTGGGAAATTCACCTTCAATATAAAACCAACAGTTATTTTCTTTTAGAAATCGAGAGCGCTCTTCAAGGCAAAACACTTTACCCTCTTGATCAAGAAACGCTTTAAAGTGAACAAAACCTTCGTTAGGGGTTGAGCCAATTTGGGTCGAAATGATCTCAAGGCGAAGCCAATGGCTATGTACCGATTCGCTAATCGCATCACGCTCATTACTGGCTTGGCAAGAGGGATGGTATGTTTCAATCACAAACTCAACATTCTTTAAAATATGGGCACTAAAACGTGCTCGCATCAGCTGTTCAGGAAGTTGAGCACTGTGAGGATTGAGATGAATAGGTTCGCAACATTGCGAGTAAGGTTGAGTATTTCCGCAATAACAGGACATAGAAAAGATAAACGTTGAGTAGGTAGATGGAGTTTATCGGCCCGTAAGCGTAATTACCAGTTTAGGTTTGTACACCAAGAAGATCGGCTGTCCATTTGACGGCTTCGATATAGCATTCTGTTGGTGCCTCGTTTGGAAGGTTAAGTGCTTGTCCAAGAGTCACAACTTGCCCCCAATCCGCCATTTCATAAGCTTTATTCAATGCCAATATTTGCCCTAAAGTGCCACTGCCTTGAGTTAAGGCCTGTTTGACTTCTTCCTCGATGGGCATTTCTTTCACAATGGAATCAAGAGACTGATCAAGTAGGCTGTCTAGCACAGAAAACATACCGGTTAGAAATCCGGTTCCGGGGGCAATGTTTGCCGGCACTCGTTCACTGAGCATTTCGCAAAAGCGGGCGCGTAGAATGGCAAGATTATAAAGATAGTCTGGTTTGGAATCTTGTGTTGAAGCAATCGCAACGAGCGAAATGAATTTACGGAGTTTCTGTTGCCCTAGATAGACCAGCGCTTGACGGAAAGATTGGATTTTTGAACTCACTGTTGCTGAAGAGTTTACGAACGTGAGTAGCTTATATGAAAGAGAAATGTCTTTGGCGACAATCGTTTCAATTTCACGAAAATCAACTTCGGGTTTCGCGACTTCTTTAAGTAGTTGCACAATGGTCAGAAAAGAGGGTTGCAGGGCTTTGCGCTGAATAATTTCAGGCTTACTAAAAAAGTAACCTTGAAAATAGTGGAAACCCGCTTGCTTGGCCTGTTCAAACTCTTCGTAGGTTTCAACTTTTTCGGCCAGAAACTCAATTTTCATGGAGCGCAGTTTATTGATAAAGAGCTTGGCTTTCGGGATAGGCACGAGACGAATATCAAATTTGATAATCGAGATATAAGGTAGAAATGCTTTCCAATCATTGCTTGGGATAAAATCATCCAGTGCAATTTTGTATCCGAGCTGAGCCATTTTTTTGATAGCACTGAGTAGTTCAGGGGTTGGTGGGCAATCTTCAAGAATTTCGACAACCAGACTTTTAACCGGAAACAGCGTGGGCACCATATTGAGTAAACTTTGATAAGGGAAGTTTACGAATCCAAGAAGATCACCCAGAGTGCTGTAGTGTGCGGTCAAGAAATGATCGGAAAGGAGGCGGCTAGTGGCTTCCTCGGGATCGATGTCTGGAAACGTGTTTTTAGGCCCATCACGAAAGAGAAGTTCGTAACCGATGGTGCTTTTTTCACGATCCAATATGGGTTGTCTAGCGACATACGAGTACTTCAAAGATTTACCTATTTTCGGGTTGTTGTTTCTTTTGTCAGTATTTTAAGGGTTTACCGAGATAAGTATTGGTCAAGAACATGGTTATTACTAATTGATTACTCAATATTTATGAGTGGTCTCGACAATAATGAGTAGCCAGTTAGTTTAGAATAGACCAAGATCGAGCTTTGGCTATACCAATCTCCTAACACAATCCGTGTTTTGAGAGTCTGGTCATCGGTTTGAATGGAGTGAATTGCAGGGCGGTGTGTATGACCGTGAATCATTAAATCTACGTTATATCGATACATAACCGCGATGACTTCGCTGGGTGTAACATCCATGATCATCATGGACTTATGTTGTTTGTCATCTCGTATGTCTGACTGTATTTTGCGGACAAGCTTTTGCTTAAGTGCAAAAGGAAGAAGTCCAAATAATCGCTGTAACCAAGGCTGATGTACTTTGGCTCGAAATGCAAGGTAGCGTGTATCTTGGGTGCAGAGTGTATCTCCATGCAGTACGACGGCTTTTTGCCCATATAAGTCGATCACGGCTTCATCCGGTAACAGCTGTACTCCTGTTTGTTGAGCAAACCGTTTCCCAACCAGAAAATCGCGATTTCCTTTAGTGAAATAGCATGGCACACCTTGTTGAGTCAGTTGGCGAAACTCGGATTTAATCTGCTCGGCAAAGGCGGTTGGGTCATCATCTCCAATCCAAAAATCAAATAGGTCGCCAAGGACATAAAGTGCATCTGCTTGGATGGCTTCTTCGCGCATAAATTGAATGAAGGAAGCGGTGATATCAGGATGCTTGGGGGAGAGATGAAGATCGGAAATAAATAGTGTATGCATGTTTCACAGCAAAAGGAGCGCCTAAGCGCTCCGAGTAAAATTAAGCTTCGATAGTGGTGCCAGTGATCACCACTTCCTCTAGAGGGACATCTTGGTGCATGCCATAAGAACCGGTGCTCACGCCCTTGATCTTATTAACGATGTCCATGCCTTCAACCACTTCACCAAACACGCAGTAACCCCAACCATCACGACTTTCAGAACGAAAATCGAGGAAAGTGTTGTTATTCACGTTAATGAAGAATTGTGAGCTCGCTGAGTGAGGATCCATGGTGCGCGCCATGGCAATCGTACCCACTTTATTGCTCAGACCATTATTTGCTTCGTTACGAATAGGATCGCGAGTCTCTTTTTCACGCAGTCCCGAGGTCATACCGCCGCCTTGAATCATAAAGCCGTCAATCACACGGTGAAAGAGAGTGTTGTCATAGAAACCTTCACGGCAATATTGCTCAAAGTTTGCGCTGGTTACTGGCGCTTTTTCAAAGTTGAGCTGAATTTTGATGTCACCAAAATTGGTATGCAGGGTGATCATGAGTTTTACCTTCGCATTTATCCATTGAGAGCCAGAGTTTAGCCTAACTTTTTGTGCATTC
Source organism: Vibrio sp. R-1 (assembly GCF_035615595.1). Lineage (NCBI taxonomy): Bacteria > Pseudomonadati > Pseudomonadota > Gammaproteobacteria > Vibrionales > Vibrionaceae > Vibrio > Vibrio sp. R-1. The sequence goes on from NZ_WPDC01000041.1 coordinate 23,892, forward strand.
AAAACATCAAATGGATGACCTAGTAATCTTTGAGTTGTTATACTGTCCGCCATTTATAATTTTGATGGTAATCAGATAGAGATCATGTTGAAGATTTATAACTCACTCACAAGACAGAAAGAGGAATTTAAACCAATCGTTGCCGGCAAAGTGGGCATGTATGTGTGTGGAGTCACTATTTATGATCTCTGTCATATCGGACATGGGCGGACATTTGTTTCATTTGACGTGGTAGCTCGTTATCTTCGTTACCTTGGCTACGATCTGACCTTTGTGCGTAACATCACCGACATCGATGACAAGATCATCAAGCGTGCTGCAGAAAACGCAGAAACGTGCGAATCATTGACAGAACGCTTGATTCAAGAAATGTATGCGGATTTCGATGCCCTGAATATCAAACGTCCCGATGTTGAACCACGTGCGACGGCTTATATCGAAGAGATCATTGCTCTGGTTGAGCGCCTGATTGAGCGTGGTTTTGCTTATGTTGCTGATAACGGTGATGTGATGTTTGAAGTGAGCCAATACAGCGAGTACGGTAAACTTTCCAAGCAAGATCTTGATCAACTCCAAGCGGGAGCACGTGTGGATATCGAAGCGGCAAAACGCAGTCCGCTGGATTTCGTGCTCTGGAAAATGTCGAAACCGGGTGAGCCAACATGGGAATCCCCTTGGGGTCCTGGTCGTCCGGGCTGGCACATCGAGTGTTCAGCGATGAACTCATCAATTTTGGGTAACCATTTCGATATCCACGGTGGTGGTTCTGACTTGCAATTCCCACATCATGAAAACGAAATTGCGCAATCTTGCTGCGCCCATAATACCCAGTACGTCAACACTTGGATGCACAGTGGTATGGTAATGGTGGATAAAGAGAAGATGTCGAAATCACTCGGTAACTTCTTCACTATCCGCGATGTTTTGGGCCATTATGATGCAGAAACAGTGCGTTATTTCTTGATGTCAGGCCACTACAGAAGCCAATTAAACTACAGTGAAGAGAATCTCAATCAAGCGCGTGCTTCACTAGAGCGGCTCTATAACGCTCTGCGTGGTTTAGATCGTAGCGTGCCAGCTGCGGGGGGCGAAGAGTACGTGACGCGCTTTACTGCTGCTATGAACGATGATTTCAATACGCCAGAAGCGTATTCGGTGCTGTTTGATATGGCTCGTGAAATCAATCGACTCAAGAGTGAAGATATGACCAATGCGAGCGCTTTGGGCAGCTTAATGCGTGAGTTGGCAGATGTGATCGGTATTCTTTACCAAGAGCCTGAGGCTTTCTTCCAAGGTAGTGCGGAAGATGAAGATGCGGCGCAAATAGAAGCATTAATCAAGTTACGCAATGATTCTCGTGCCGCGAAAGATTGGGCTAATGCAGATATGGCGCGTGATACGTTAAACGAAATGGGAATTGTGCTTGAAGATGGACCTAATGGTACAACTTGGCGTCGTAAGTAACGAGCAACAAATGAAAGGGTGGGCGAAAGCCCACTCTCTTTTTCTGGCACGTGTAGCCCATCTTTAAACGAACAAGGCAAGTGAGTTATGTCTGTCATCTTAGGGATTGATCCTGGATCGCGCGTGACGGGGTATGGTGTGATTCGTCAACAAGGACGACACCTTATCTACCTCGGTAGCGGTTGTATCCGTACTTCCGATCTCGAGTTACCGTTACGCCTGAAACAAATCTATGCGGGCGTGAGTGAAATCATCACCCAATTTCAGCCGGATGCCTTTGCAATTGAGCAAGTCTTTATGGCTAAGAATGCAGACTCTGCGTTAAAACTTGGCCAAGCGCGGGGTAGTGCGATTGTCGCAGCGGTGAATGCGGATTTACCCGTTTATGAGTATGCTGCGCGCCTCATCAAACAGGCGGTGGTTGGAACGGGGGCGGCGGATAAAAGCCAAGTGCAGCATATGGTGCAACAAATGTTGAAGTTACCCGGTAAGCCGCAAGCGGACGCTGCGGATGCATTAGGGGTGGCGATCTGTCACGCTAATACCAACAAAACCCTCATCGCGCTCGCTGGTCAAGCGACGAGTGCTCGAAAAGGTCGCTATCGGTAAACAGGTTCAATATGCTTTTTACTGGCTATCCATCCAGTTATTGATTATCATCTTGGGCATATTTTTGCTCCCTCATCAAGTAAGGAATCCCACGTGATTGGACGTCTTCGCGGTACGCTGATTGAAAAACTCCCGCCACAAATTTTGATTGAAATCGGCGGGATTGGCTATGAAGTACAAATGCCGATGAGTTGTATTTACGAACTTCCCAATATTGGTGAAGAAGCCATCATCTATACTCATTTTGTCGTTCGGGAAGATGCACAGCTATTGTACGGATTTAACACGGTCAATGAGCGAGCACTCTTTCGCGAGGTGATCAAAGCTAATGGGGTGGGGCCCAAAATGGGGCTAGCAATACTTTCTGGCATGACAGCCAATCAGTTTGTGACTTGTGTGGAAAAAGAAGATATCTCTACCCTCATTAAATTACCGGGAGTTGGGAAGAAGACGGCTGAGCGATTGGTGGTGGAAATGAAAGATCGCCTGAAAGGATGGGGAGTGGGTGATCTCTTTACACCTGCAACCGATGCGGCACCTGTCGATTCTACGCCCGTGATTGCTCAAAATGCTCAGGAAGAAGCCATGAGCGCGCTATTGGCGCTAGGTTACAAGCCCCCTCAAGCTTCCAAAGCGGTATCGCAAGTGGCTAAAGCAGGAATGAGCAGTGAAGAGTTGATCCGTGAAGCGCTCAAATCTATGGTGTAACGATTCACGTTTTGCCGTCGTTAAAAACAGTCGCCATTAAACCAATAGAGAAAATATGATAGAAGCCGATCGTTTAATCGCTCCAACCAGCAACCACTTCAAAGATGAGGAAGTGATTGATCGAGCGATTCGTCCCAAAAAGCTTGCCGATTACCAAGGTCAAGATCATGTTCGTGATCAGATGGAAATCTTCATTCAAGCGGCACAAATGCGCCAAGAAGCCTTAGACCATCTGCTGATTTTCGGGCCTCCGGGCTTGGGTAAAACCACCTTGGCCAACATAGTCGCTAACGAAATGGGCGTGAATATTCGTACTACTTCAGGTCCTGTATTGGAAAAAGCGGGAGATTTAGCGGCACTGCTAACCAATCTTGAAGAAAACGATGTGCTGTTTATTGATGAAATCCATCGTTTGAGCCCAATGGTTGAGGAAGTACTGTATCCCGCTATGGAAGATTACCAACTCGATATCATGATTGGTGAAGGCCCAGCAGCACGCTCAATCAAAATCGATCTCCCTCCTTTTACTTTAATTGGAGCCACCACACGTGCAGGCTCGCTGACTTCACCATTGCGTGATCGATTTGGGATTGTACAACGATTGGAGTATTACAAAGTCGCCGATTTACAACACATAGTGCAACGTAGTGCGCAGTGTCTCGGTCTTTCGATGGATAGTGAGGGCGCTCTTGAAGTGGCTCGCCGTGCACGTGGAACCCCACGGATTGCCAATCGCCTGCTGCGCCGGGTACGAGATTATGCCGAAGTAAAAGGGGATGGGCATATTTGTGCGCAAACCGCTGACAGGGCACTCAATATGCTTGATGTTGACCATCAAGGCTTTGATTACATGGATAGAAAGCTGCTGTTAGCAATAATGGAAAAGTTTTCAGGTGGCCCAGTCGGAATCGATAACCTTGCGGCAGCCATTGGTGAAGAGAAAGATACGATAGAAGATGTTCTTGAGCCATTTCTCATTCAGCAGGGTTATTTACAACGTACACCACGCGGTCGTATCGCGACAGATCGCGCTTATTTGCATTTCGGTATTGAAAAATAATGTTACAAATCTCGCTTGTTAAACCGAGCGAGATACTCTTTTTTGACAAAGTTCTCATTTCTTGTATTTCCTTTCCTTGCTCAATTGTTGGCTTTTTTGGGTGTGATGTTAATCCGTTGATTGTTTTCAAGCGAATTACATGGGTTTTTTCACGAGTAGGTAACACAAATTGCTTGCCTCTTTTGACTTAGATCATTTTGTTTGTTTATTAACCACATGGCTGGTGCGAAACTTGATTTAGATCAAGGCGTAATTCTCCTATAAACCTTTTGAAACAAGCGGGTTTTGGCATTAGTATTAGCCATAGCTATATTAGCTACAACTTAACAATTAACTAACCATAGTGGTACATAGTTGCAACAACAAATTTTTTTTGTAGCAAAGTGTTATAGTTTTTTTAACATTGTAATTGTTGTTCTATGTCGAACGTGTCATTCAGCCGACACAAAGGAGTTACCATGATCGATGTCGTTGATTTATCGCGGTTGCAATTTGCACTTACTGCGATGTATCACTTCCTGTTTGTTCCCCTCACTCTAGGGATGGCATTTTTACTTGCTATCATGGAGTCACTCTACGTCATGACCGACAAGCAGATTTACAAGGACATGACCAAATTCTGGGGTAAGCTGTTCGGGATTAACTTTGCTCTAGGTGTGGCAACAGGCCTTACCATGGAGTTCCAGTTTGGTACCAACTGGTCTTACTATTCTCATTATGTAGGTGACATTTTTGGTGCTCCACTTGCGATTGAAGCGCTGGTAGCCTTCTTCCTAGAATCTACATTTGTTGGTTTATTCTTCTTTGGGTGGGACAGACTTTCCAAACGACAACACTTAGTCGTGACTTGGTTAGTCGCATTAGGCTCAAACTTCTCTGCTCTGTGGATTCTGGTTGCAAACGGCTGGATGCAAAACCCAGTAGGCTCAGAGTTTAATTTTGAAACCATGCGTATGGAAATGGTGAGCTTTGCTGATGTGGTACTAAACCCAGTTGCCCAAGTGAAGTTTGTTCACACCGTTGCGGCAGGCTATACCACAGGCGCAATGTTCATTTTGGGTATCAGTGCGTACTACCTATTGAAAGGTCGTGATGTTGCTTTTGCGCGTCGTTCATTTGCGATTGCGGCATCATTCGGTATGGCTTCAGTACTGTCCGTTATCGTACTGGGTGATGAATCAGGCTATGAGCTTGGTGAAGTTCAGCGCGTGAAACTGGCGGCGATTGAGTCTGAATGGCACACCGAGCCAGCACCTGCAGCGTTCACCTTGTTTGGTATTCCAAATCAAGAAGAAATGCGCACCGACTACGCGATCAAAATTCCATTTGCACTAGGGATTATTGCAACACGTTCACTCGACGAACAAGTTGTAGGTCTGCGTGATCTGCGTGATGAACACGTTGAGCGAATTCGTACCGGTATTTACGCTTACGATCTGCTAGAGCGTCTGCGCGCTGGTGAAAAAACGCCGGAAAACATGGCCGCCTTTGATGAAGTAAAACATGATCTCGGCTATGGCCTACTTCTGAAGCGTTACACGGATAAAGTGACGGATGCGACAGAAGAGCAAATCCAAGCGGCGGCGGATGATTCTATCCCAACAGTATGGCCACTGTTCTGGTCTTTCCGCATCATGGTGGCTTGTGGCTTTATTATGCTAGTGGTGTTTGGTGCCGCCTTTATCCAAACCTGTCGTCAGAAGATTGAACAGAAAAAATGGGTTCTCAAAGCCGCGCTATTCAGTATTCCATTGCCTTGGATTGCGGTCGAAACAGGTTGGTTTGTCGCTGAATACGGTCGTCAACCTTGGGCGGTAGGTGAAATTCTTCCCGTTAACGTTGCCGCTTCTGCATTGAGTGCAGGAGAGATCATCACTTCAATGCTGGCGATTTTGGCACTGTACACCATCTTCTTAATTGCAGAAGTGTACTTAATGGTTAAGTTCGCTCGTAAAGGCCCAAGCAGCCTGAAAACCGGACGTTACCATTTTGAACAAGGCGCAGAGTCTGTTCAGGATCAAGTCAACCGCCAAGTTGAAGCATAAGGCAAGGAGAAACAACCATGTTTGATTACGAGATCTTACGACTCATTTGGTGGGTACTGATTGGTGTGCTCCTCGTGGGTTTT
>NZ_WPDC01000042.1:0-29695 GCF_035615595.1 Vibrio sp. R-1
CAGCTTCAAGTAGGAAGGGTAATATAACCAAACGGCTTGACGCTACCACATCAAGTATTGATCTTTTTAGCCAAAGCGCTGACCTTTAAAAGTGCAGCCCCATTTGCGCTAGCTGCACTCTTGCTTGGTGCGCATCAACAAATTGAATGGCATGAAATCCTTGTTGGCGCGCCCCCTCGACATTGGCTGGCATATCATCCATAAAGACACTTTCTTGCGGGAGAATGCGCTGGGAGTCTGCCAGATGCTGGTAAATCGCCGGATCAGGTTTAAGCAAACCACACTCACTCGACACTACTGCGCCAGTAAATTTGGGCCAAAAGTCATATTGTTTTTTTAAGTAAGCGACAATCTCGTTCACATTGTCGGTCAACGCGTAGAGGCGATAACCCGCGTTTAGGAGATCATCCATTAATTGCAAGGTTCCGGGCAGCAAAACTTGGGTATTTTTAATATGAAAAAAGAGTTGTTCTAGAGTGTCAGAGGAAAGGCCTAATTGCTGATGGAGTGCGCGTTTCACTTCCGCTTCAGTGTATTTTCCTTTATTCAAATCGCGCCAAAACTCACTTTTAAATACAGCCGTTGCCATGAAGGCACTCTCTTCTCCCTCACCAAACGTCAGTTGGGCAATGTCTTGCGGTGCCCATTTTACGATCACATTACCAACATCAAATACCACATTACGGATTGCCATCACCCTCTCCTATTCATTGAGTGAGGGAAAGAGTTTAGCGAACTCAGCTGTACATTATTGGCTATGTGCTCACAAAGTCACCCTACGCAGGTAGTAAAGAAGCAGCACTTGCGTATCAGCTTGGGGGAAGCGTCAGGAGCAATAGTGCAAGTGCTGCGGGTTTTATCTCGTTATGGGGTTGATGATTTGGGCTGTTCTGGCTCAGGGGGCGTTTGAGTAAAGAGCAACTCAAATAACGCAACCAACGCCATTCGCTCAATCACACTATGAGTTTGCTGCAGCCGTTGTTGATAGTAGGCGGCCATCGTCTGTTCGTTAACGGGTGATATGAACATACTCTGCACTCCTTGTTGTGTTGATGCTTTTATTGTCATCCTGATTAAGGAAACAAAAAAGTGAGCGATTTAAATCACTTTGCTCCGCATTACACCGTTTTACGCAGAAAATTGGGGATTTCGCACTGAGTGGTCGAGAAATGAGGAACAAACAACCCGTAGGTTTTCACCATTAACTCCACCTTTTTTCACTACAATAGCCGCAGATGAGCTAAGCGTTGAGGTAACCATGTCTGATCTCAATTTATTGCGCTATTACGCTAGGCTGACTCCCTTGGGTGTGGGTCACGATATTAAAACCACTTTGCCTGAACTGGCGGAGCGACTGTTTACGAGTCCTCGTCACGCAAGAAATTTGCTGGTGCGTTTGAATCAATTGGGTTGGTTAACTTGGACACCGAAGGCAGGACGACATCACCGCTCTTCATTATTGCTGCACAGAGAACTTGAGCCACTCAAGGAGCAACTGGCGGCCAAACGAGTACAGATCGGTAAATACGAACGAGCATTAGCGATTTTAGATAACGATGAGGTCGCTTTTGCCAAACTGTTAAAGAAAACGTCTGGTGCTACGGTACAAGAAGGACGACTGCATATTCAGCTCACTTATAAGCGTCCGTTTGAACCGCTGCTGCCCCATCTTCCTCAGCGAAGTAGCGAGCGTTTTTTGATCCGTCAGATCTACAGTTGTTTGGTCAGCTCTGATACTAATGGCCATGTACACCCCGAACTGGCGCATCATTGGCATTATGATCCGCACACTTGGCAATGGACGTTTTATCTGCGACCCGAATTAACCTTTCATAATGGTGCGCCGCTGGATGCCAATACCATTGTCAGCCTGTTTGCTAAACTCTCTAGTCTAGAAACACACCGTGCAGAGCTGGCACATATTAGCGATATTAAAGCGCCAACCCCTTTTCAAGTGGTATTCAACTTAGAGCGCCCAGATCCGGGATTTGCAGGGATGATATCTGGCGTGAAATACGCCATTCAACCGGTCAGTCAATTGAATTACAGCCAATTTCATGAAGGACAAATTGTTCCTGTGATCGGTTGTGGCCCTTTTGAAGTTCAGGAACACACCCGCAATAAACTCAAGCTCAAAGCATTCAGTCAATTCTACGGCTGTCGAGCCTTGACCGATCGTGTGACCATTTGGCAAGTCGATGAGGAGCGTTTAAGTCGCCCACTCATTGAAACTAATCAGCCGGAAGCCAATACGACCAGCCATCATCAAGTCTCACTATCAGACTCGCCTCATTTAACCTCTGCCGCCCAACAGCAAAGCCGCGTCGAAGATGGGTGTTTAATGGTGCTGTTTAACCAGAGAGCCAAGCAACCGTTGGATCAAGCTCAAGCACACCGACTCAGCGAGCTACTCAATCCAAATACGATTGAGCAAGATATTCGCTGTCACGGAGTGATGTTTGGCGTCGAACCCGCGCACAACTTGCTGCCAAGCTGGCGCGCTGTGTTGAAATCTCCAGCTCCGAAAGTTGCGCTTCCTACACAGTTGACCTTGGCCTTGTACAACTACACCGCATTACAGACTTGTGCCCAAGCGATTGCCAGATTGCTTGCAGCTCAAGGCATTACATTAAGCATTCACACTTACACTTATCGGGAATTGAATCAACGTGCGCTCAAAGGCGAGCTGGATGAAACCTTGGTACTGACCAACATTAATTTGGATGACAACCGCCACGCTTCCGCTTTTGCTATGTTATTCAGCAACCCGATTCTGCATGCGTGCGCCAGCCAAGATGAGGTGATATGGCTGATGCAGCAATTAAATGCCGTACGTGAGCAAGCGCAATTACCTCAATATCTCGATCAACTGGAGCCGATTGCTTCACTTCTGGTCAGTGAATCTTGGCTGGCGCCTCTTTTCCACCATAGACAAACCTTGCGTTTCCACGGTGTATTACATGATGTTGCGCTCACCAACTGGGGTTGGCCGGATATTCGCAATGTGTGGTCGGCGGACTAGCTCTCCCAACGATTTGCCAAAAACGACAAAGCCAACCTATCACGGTTGGCTTTGAGTAAACAAAATTGGCTATCGATAGATCAGACGCTTTGACGGCGACGTAACCAGCCACAACCAAAGAGGAGAGCTAAGGCTGCCCCACCTAGGCTACCGCCGCCACCTGAACGGCTATCAGTTATTGGTGGTAAATCAAATAGATTTGGGTCATGGCTAAACTGGCTCAACGTCACTTTACTAAGTGCATCATCATTTAAAGTCGATCTTTCATAGACCAGTTTTACCGTATTGGTCGGTTCATACATAGAGATACTTGCCATACCCTCGGTATTGCTCCAAAAATCCTTTTCAAGTTTACCATTGACATACACATTGAACTTATCCCACCTCGAGTTAGATGAGACATTGTATCGGAACTTTAAACGACCTTTCGGTAGGTTTTCCAAAACAAGCAGCGACTTTTGCCCTTTTTCTAAGCTTGCCGTTTGTAAACTGTTACCTTGTACCGTCCATGGATGATCATTCACATGCACTTTGTGCGCAGGTAAATTTGCAAAGTAATTCACCGTCTCAGTCGATGCTGGCGCTAGAGCCTCAAAGTAACGCCAAGCATAGACATGCCCGCTACTCATGGTCGTTGAGCTAAAATCGAGTTTGATATGGCCTTCAGTAAGGGTGGTGATGTCATACTCTACATCCACGTAACAAGAATCGCCGCTCGCTAGATCTGCTGGGCAGGTATTGGTTACCACCCTTATGTTTTGAGTACCGATTGAAGCGGTCGGTGTCGGTGCAGTTAAATTAATCGGATTGATACTCGTATTGGTAAATTCAAAACGCTGAGTATAGTTACCTAGGCGTACGATCCCTAGAACCTGCTTCTGACGGTAGGAAAGACCTAAACGCTGATCGTTAATCCAATTATTAAAAGCACTGAGTTTGGTGTAAACACCCGGTTTATCAGTTTGACCACAGCCGTCACCCCAACTCACCACGCCCATTTGGGTTAAGCCACGGTTAGTACGAAAGAAAATCGGGCCACCACTATCCCCAGCGCAAGAATCTTTACCTGCGACGCCAGCACAAAAGACATTGTCCCCTTGGGTGGCGTAACTACCACCTTTAGTACGACATGCTGCGATGGGTATAAAAGGTACATCCACTTGATGTAACTTGGTGGGATAATCGCTCTTATCACCATTTACTTCCTTGCGAGCACCAAAACCGATAACTGTCAGTAAATCATTTTCACGCAATTCATCAAAATCAACAGGAGTGGCAATAGAAGTGAATTGGTTTAATGCAGGGGTGCTTTCTAGCTCTAACACCGCGATATCATTACCACCTGAAGCATAAGCATAATTCTGATGTACATAGATTTGTTTGACTCGGATGCGCTCTGCAGCACTGATATTGTCCATATCATATGCGCCAACAATAACATCCATAGTGGAAGGATCTTTTTTATCAACACAGTGTGCCGCGGTTAAAACATAGCGCTCACTGAGCAAACTACCACCACACCATGCCATGCTTTTATCACGCGTTGTTAGCGAAACCATATAAGGCCACGCGCCTACAGGCGCTTGTTCTCCACCAATAATGCGGCTAGAGACTCCGGATTCCGTTCCAGAAGCACTGAACTGAAAAGATGTAAAAAGAAGTGTTCCAACCACTCCTGATAAAAATGTTTTGTTCATAGATACCTCTGATAAATCCCACCCAAACCATTAATGGGAACATTACCAAGCATATACCAAATAAAGACAAAATGTAAAATGATACAAATAAATTATTTCTGATCGTTACAAATCATGAACGAATATCACGCTGAATATTCTCTAATTATTAGTGATTTATCACTAAACCATTCAACAGAAAAATGTATAAAAAGTGACCTCGATTCATTGAATTAGAATAAAAACTCCATTTATTGAATAAGCCTCATGATTCATACGCATCAGATTTTATTGAAACCAAAAAAGAACTTATAAACCACAGCCCAAATATATTTATCATAAATAGGTTTTGCAGTGTCTTTTCAACAACGTATCCAACATCATCCCATTGCTTTGGCGTGCGTCATCGCTGGTCTTTCTTACTCCTCCTATTCACAAGCAGCTTGTGAGATACAAGATTTACAGCCCGCGCGCGATCTTCCTGCGCAAATTGCCGCGGCTACACAAGCTTGTTACAACTCATGGTTTTACGCACCAGCGACAACCTTGGATAACCTCTATAGCGAAGCTTCTCTAGCGCATTTACAAACTGTGCTCGATGCAGAAATTGCTCGCTATACTGGTGAAGCGCAGCAAGCTCGTCGATTGGAAAACTATGGTGAGTTCATTCGCGCAGCGTATTACGTGCGTTATAACGCTGGGCGTGAACCTTATTCTCAAGCACTCAGTCAACGCTTTGCTCAATCGATCAACCGCTTTTTACGTCATCCGCATGCTTTTGACCAAGGCCGTGAACAGGTGGGCGCAATGAAGAGCCTAAGTTTAATGGTGGATAACGTTAAGCAGTTACCGCTCACTATGGATGCGATGATCTTAGCTCTGCACCGCTTCAATCGAGAAACGGCGCAAGATACACAATGGGTCGATGGTTTAAATAACTTATTCCGTGCGATGTCTGGCCATGTGGGTAACTCGCAGTTTTACCGCTACTTAGCCGCCAACACTCAACATATTGATACCTTGTATCGATTCGCTCTGGACAATGAGTGGGCATTAGAAACCGACGCTGAGTTTTTGGTTTACAACGCTCTGCGTGAAACTGGCCGCTTATTGATTAGCCCAGATGCCACCACCAAGCAAAAGGCTCGTCATGTGATGCGACAAGTGATTGCTCGCTACCCTTTAGGGAGTAAACACGACAAATTGTGGTTAGCTGCCGTTGAGATGTTGCACTATTACGCACCAGAGGTGCTGCAACAGCTCGGTATCGATCTTGATGCAGCGAAGCGCTATTTAGCCGCGCGCATTTTGCCAAACCGCTTTGAATGCCAAGGCCCTGCCATTATTCGCTCGCAAGATCTTTCCGATGCGCAAGCCGCGCAAGCCTGTGACGTATTGGATAAAAAAGAGCAAGATTTTCACCAAGTGGCAAATACGGGATTGGCACCGGTCGCCGATGATTACAACACTCGTGTTGAGGTGGTGGTGTTTGCCAATAACAGCAGCTATGTCAATTACTCCTCGTTTTTATTTGGCAATACCACCGACAATGGCGGGCAGTATTTAGAAGGCAACCCTGCGGATCAAAACAATCAAGCCCGTTTTGTCGCCTATCGTTATGCCAATGATGCGGATTTGTCGATTCTCAATTTAGAGCATGAGTACACTCATTATCTGGACGCGCGCTTCAACCAGTATGGTTCGTTCAGTGATAACTTAGCCCATGGTCATATTGTGTGGTGGTTAGAAGGTTTCGCGGAATATATGCATTATAAGCAGGGCTACCAAGCGGCGGTTAAGCTGATTTCTCAAGGTAAATTGAGCCTTTCTGATGTGTTTGCCACCACCTACTCGAATGATACGAACCGCATTTATCGCTGGGGCTACTTAGCGGTACGCTTTATGTTGGAAAAGCATCCACAAGACGTGGAAAGCTTGCTGGCACTCTCTCGTACTGGGCAGTTTGATCAGTGGGCACAGAGTGTCAAATTGCTAGGTGAACGCTATAACACCGAGTTTTCGGCATGGCTGGATACATTGCAACTCGATAATCCAGATAATCCAGATAATCCAGATAATCCAGAACAGCCTAACCCAGAACCCAATGCGGTCACTCAGTTAGAGGCCAATTCGTCCTTAACACTGACAGGAAAGGCGTACAGCGAGCATCTGTTCTATGTGGATGTGCCAGAGTACAGCCGAGAGTTCCACGTTCAGATCTCCGGGGAGGGAGATGCCGATCTGTACATGAGCTACCAGCAGGTTGCCCATTACTATGATTATCAGGTAACGGAATTTACCTATGGCAGTAACGAGCAAATTACCTTCAAACCTGAGCAGAATGGTTACATCAAACCCGGACGCTACTATTTAAGTGTGACAGGACGTGCGGATTACTCAGCCGTCATCCTCAACACACACCTAGTCACCGAACAGCCTAATGAGCAACCGACTATCAAAGATGATCTTGCTCCTGTGGTTTTAGAAGCGGGCAGCAGTCAAAGCCTTACCGTGCATCGACAACGTTATGTCGCCATCTACGTGCCAAAAGGCGTCAGTGAAGTGCAAGTATGGCTCACCGCTTCAGAACAAAACCGAGGCAATGTCGACCTGTTTGCAGCAAAAGCGTATTGGCCAACTCGAGAGCAGTTTGAGCACACCTCAACTTGTGCGGGCAGTCATGAATATATGCGTATTCCTGTGACACAAGAAGGCTATGTGCACTTTTCGTTAAACGCACAACAACTCGGCGACACGGTCGAAATGGTGGCCTATTTCGACTGATGATGCGGCGTAACCGCCCTCTATAGAGGGCGGTTAGATTTCTTCTGACAACGCATTTTCCTCATAATAGTGGGCACGAAACATAAGCGCTTTTTTATAAAGGTCTTCATACTTCGAGCTAGTCAACTCATCATCATTCATCAACTGCAAAATGGTGTGATTACACTTTTTAAGTAGCAAATCCGCTTCCGCTTCACTCAATACTCTTGGCCAATAGCGAGACAAAATTGTCACGACTTTCATGCATACCGTTCGAAGTGTAGGACATCTTTCCAATATTTCGATGTAGATTTCTAATAGAGAATCGATCGTCAATTTTTTATTGCATAAAGCATGATATCGCTCTTCTAACCATTGCAACTTATCTTCATTAGCTTGCTTCAGTGCTTTGCCTAACACAATCTTACTTTCTAACAATATCCCACTTTCCTGATTCAATAGGGCTTCATTACACCAACTGATGCATTTCGCAAATTCAGAATCAAACCCCATCACATTCAGTAACCACGTAAAATGGTAGCGGTCTTCAAACAGCTCGAACGGTTTTGAACGGTATATTTTATTTAATATTTCGACTGATACTGCAAACTCATCATCCTCCATCGCGAAATGGGCAGCGACAAGCTCAAGTTGAGGCAATATTTCTTCATGCTGACCTTTATCATAGAGCTCTTTCAGGATGGTTTTTGCTTCTTGTAACCATTTTTCCCTCGATGTCGATTCAGCATATCGAGCGGCATACAGCAAAGTACGAATAAAATTGAGGTGCATTTGCTGGTTGTTGCGGTGTGTTTCTTTATTGATTTCAGAATATAAGCGATAACGCTCTAAAGCCGAAACTGTATCACCTACTGATAAGCATAAATTAGCCAATACCCATTCCCTATCTATATGCCCGGGTACAATTTGGTTGGCAATCTGTAAATGGTGAATAGCTTCAGGAACCGAGTTATTACTCAGACTAATACTGGCGGCTTCGACCCGAGCACGAACGTGGTTAGGCGCATTAACCAAGAGATCTTGTATTACTTGCGTGGCTTCGACTTGACGTCCGGTTTGCTTCAGGGCATTCGCAAGACCAATTTTTGCCCAGTCAAAGTCTTTATGCTCTAACGTTTCGAGGTAGACTTCGCGCGCGTGATCGAAACGGCGCAACTGAGTTAAAAATTCCCCACGAAATTTTTGGATCACGAAATAGTAATCGCTGTAAAAAGGCTCCAGTTCATCACACAATCTCACTCCCAATTCGGCATCGCCATCAAGCTCCGCTTGATAAAGAGCTTTGAGCGCATGTTTGCGTGAAATAGCGTTGGTTAATCGCTCCTGCAAGGTCATGATATTGAAGGGTTTGAGGATATACTCATCCGGCTTCAACTCTAAAATCGAGTGCACAACGTATGACGAATTCTCACCTGTCACTAGAATAAATACCGACTCATTTTTTAAGAGATTATAATGTTTGAGCTCTTCAAATATCTGTTTACCATTTAATCCCTTACCGAAATTATAGTCACAAATATAAATATCAAATTTTTGCCGACTAGCAATAAAAAGCGCCGCTCTAGGGTTTTTCGCGCTTAATATATTCGCGTCACGAAAACCAAGTCTAAGCAACATGGTTCGTAAACTCGTGACAACTATCTGAGCATCGTCAATCAGTAAAACACTGAGTTCAGAAAAAGAAGGGCTTGTTATATTCATTACTTATAGATGTCCTAGCTCAAATCTAAAAACCTGACTAATTCTATTGCTGATTTAATATCTAGCTTATTTAATACGCGAGCCTTATAGGTACTCACGGTTTTCTGATTAATGTCTAACTGTAGGGCGATTTCCTTATTTGTCAGCCCTTCCACTAACATTTTCGCAACTGTCAACTCTCGCTCAGAAAGCTGAGTAAGCTCTTTTTGTTGCGCTTGTGGGCGCACAGTGTTCTGCTGCGCTTGCTGTAAGATTCGAGCACTGGTTTCCATCAAAGTATTTGCTTTGACGACGATGGCTTTGGAATCATCCTGTTGAATTTCAGCGGTTAATCCATCATGCAGCACCAAGATCGCCCCTCGATAGTAAGGCTCAAGCAACTCGTGAAATGCCGCAGGACTGATTGTCGATAAAAACCGACTTTCGACGACCAGCAGGTTGATCGGTAAATCGCGCAGTTTGTGCAGCGTCTGCTCAATATCTTGTGCAACAAATACCTTGCTGACGTTCTCTTCTTTATTGAGCACTTTTTGTAATGCCGTGGTGCTGAGCATATGGTTATCCACCAGCAAGATTTGCCAGCCATCATCCATGCTTTGACAACCTAAACACTGACGACGATTTTTAGTGTAAAGCTCACTCAACTGAGCAATCGGCATGGGCTTAGCGGCGTAGTAACCTTGGCAAGTATCTACCCCAAGTTGACGTAAGTATTGCCATGTCTCTTCGTTCTCTACCCCTTCGACGACGCAGTGCAACCCCAAAGATTGAGCCAGCAACAAACACATATTGGTCAATTGTTGGTGTTTGTAGTTGCTTGCCAAATCATGCACAAAGCTGCGATCAATCTTGAGTTCCGTAAAAGGCAGTTGAGCCAGTTGACCTAATGACGCGTAGCCCGTACCAAAATCATCAATCGATAGCCCAACGCCATACATTCGCAGGCGAGCAAGGTTGGCCAATGAGGTCGGGGTTCCGTTGTACACCTCATGTTCTGTCATCTCTAGAGTCAGTTTGCTTGCGGGAAAGCCATACCGCTCACAGATGGCGAGAATGGGATCACAGATCGAGTGTTGCAAGTTGCGCTGGCTGATGTTGACGGAAAGCTGCAAGTCAGCACCAATACTGGCCAGCGCAGAGACCGACTTTTCTAATACAGTAAGGAAGAGTTTCTCATGCAAGCCACACTGCTCAATTAAAGGCAGAAACACTGCTGGGCTTAACATGCCATGAGTTGGGTGCTCGTAACGTACTAGCGCTTCAACGCCGACCATCGCCCCACTGCGAAAATCAAACTGTGGTTGATAGTAATTAAAAATATGGTCGTGCAGAAAAGCTTGTTCAATCTCGTCACAGGTTAGCGTGATTGCAGGTTTGTGACTGGTTTCGGGCTCCGTTTGCTTTTGAAACCCCTCGACAACACGCTGTAAATCCTCCACTTCGTAGGGCTTAGGTAGGCGATCAACATAAGCAAATCCAGCCAAACTACACATGTTGTGGGTTAACTCAAGAATCGTATCTTCCACCGCGCTGAGTATCACCACACCTAGCTTAGATGCCTGTAAACTCAGTTGTGATAACAAACTGATCCCATCCATCTGCGGCATTCGAATATCGCAAAACATCAAATCGATACCCACTTTGTTACACAGTTCTAAGGCAGCAAATCCGTTTTCAGCCAAGATGACGTCATCCAACCCAAGCTGTCTTAGCTTGAGCTTCAGGCTCGTCGCCTGAATTCGATCATCTTCTACTATCATTATTTTCATAACGTTATTCGCTCTGATGCTGATGAAGCCACTGTTGTGCCTGCTCGACCACTTCATGCATGGCATTGATCAGTTGCTGCTTATCGGCCACAAGTTGTTGTGGATCGTTTTGTTTCTCAACGGTTTTAGCCAAATCAGCTAACCGCTGTAGTTGAAGGGAGCCGGCTGCCCCTTTGATTCGATGTGCCAGTGCTTTGGCATCACAGTCTGGCTGATTGAGTAAAGCGATATCTTGAGCAAGTGACTCAGCCACTACCATTGCCATCTCCTCGCGCTCCTCTTCTTGGTAAGCGTCAAGCCAAGATTGTTCGGGCAGTGCGACCCATTGCGTTGTGAGATAACGACTGAGTACTTTGCGCAAATTGGCTAAGGTATAAGGTTTGTAAATCACCTTATCCATACCCGCTTGCAGAGCTTGTTCCGCTGCTAGGCGCGAATCTTCTGCAGTACAACCCACAACTGCGCCCTTAAATAGGGATATCTCTTGCTTCACTTTTCGCGTTAAAGCAAATCCATCAAGATGTGGCATATGGCAGTCAGTAATCAACAAATCATACTGCTCAGGATGTTGCGAGAGCTTTTCGAAAGCTTGCAATCCATCACTTACCAAAGTGGCACTCAAACCAAGCTCACTGAGCTGTTTTTTGATCAATAAACGGTTAATCGGATCATCATCAGCCACTAATACGTGTCCTTGTAGCAAACGAGAATGGGCAGGCTCAGCTTGAGCCTGAGTCATATTGGAGACATCCCTGAGCCTATTGAGTAGCAAATCAGGATAAATATTGTGGCCATTCTGCTCGACCCACTCTTCATTCTCTTCTACTCGCATTCCCAGCGCTTTTGCCCACAGCATATAAGGGGAGCGATAAGACATAGCAACGACTTGCCCACGAAACTCATCACAAGTTTGCGTCACAAGAGGCAAGTTCACTTGGATTTGCGTCCCTTGCTCAAACTCGCTCTTCACCTCAATCTTGCCATTCATCAGTTCAATCAGGTTGGCGACAATCGACATACCTAAACCTGTTCCACCAAAGCGACGAGTGATTGTGCTGTCAGCTTGCACAAAAGGAACAAACAGCGAATCGATTTGCGTTTGAGTCATACCGCAGCCGGTATCGTCGACCACGATAGTTAGCATCTCAGGGGCAACGTCGATTTTAAAAACCACTCGTCCTTGGTCAGTAAATTTGATCGCATTAGAAAGAAGATTGGTCACGATCTGGTTAAAACGCAAGGCATCGAAGTTCGCAAGCAGTAACGAATTCGGCGACCAAATCACATCAAACTCAATCTCTTTGAGCTTGGCACTGGCTTCAAATCCACGCAATAACGGCCCTAGTTCATCGGCTAAATTGTACAGCCCAATATCCAGCTGTAACTGCTGCGCCTCTATCTTTGAGAAATCCAAAATATCGTTAACGTGTAATTTCAAACGCTCTGCCGAGCTTATCGCATTGGTCAATAGCAGTTGGCTTTCGCTGCTTTTTAAACGTGAAGCCAAAATCTCCATCAGTCCAAGCATCGCCGCAATCGGTGTACGTAACTCATGACTGACGACTGCCAAGAAATGATTTCGCGCTTCTACCGCCTGTAACGCTTGCTCATTAGATTGACGCAAAGCCTGCTCAGTTTCTTTTAATTCCGTAATATCGTTGAACAGCGTTAAATAGTACTTACGTTGATTAATCGGATGAGAAATGGCACGACGTGTCACATGGAAATAGTGTTCGCCGATAGAGCAATTAGATTTTGGAGCTTGAATAATGATCGAGAATTCCGCTTCATGTTGGTCTGGAAGCGCAAGAAATGAACACTCAGGCTGCGGTTGAACACACCCTTTTTCACAGCAGGTGTGATAAATTTTCCGATAAGCCGCATTGGTTAAAACAACCTCACCTTTTGCATCCGAAATAAATATCATGCTCGGAATGGCGTCCAGTAATTCCGTCAACCAACGTAGCTGCTCAGTAGATAACTTGGCAACTTGTTCGGAGCTGCGTAATTTACCGCGTAAACGACTGAGCGATAAGGTGAGGATAAGTCCAATACTTAATAAAGCACACAATATGATTAAGGCATATATCAGGACTTTCTGTTTGTCATAGCCAAAATAGACTGTGACTCGGTCATAGGCACCTTTGATTTCATCAATCTCTTGTTGGCTGAAGGTGGCTAACACCTTTTGCAGCATGTTTTGTAAACCTCGGGCATCTTTACGTACAAGCATCGTCATATCGGCTCGAAGATCTTGCCCCTCGGTCAATGGGGAGAGTTTGAAAGCGTCTTGATGACCATCCAACAACATCTGATTAATCAGTACTTTATTAAGAAGCCCATGCGTAATATCCCCCTTCTCTAACGCTTGCTCAAGGTCATACATGCTGCGGTATACTTTCACATCAGATAAATTTTTTTGTGCCGCAATATAAGCGTTAAACTTGCCTGTACGATCAAGAATGCCCGTAATTTGGGTGGTATAAGGCCGAGTTGTTTCTATATAGCCAAATTGGATATCCGTGTATCTGCCTGTATGGATGAAATATCGGTCATCGACATAAGTCATATTAAAGCTAGGGATAAGGTCCACCTTGCCATGACGCAGCATATCTTCTACATCTCGGCCGTAGGCAGGAACAAACTCGAATTTAAGAATACTCTTAGTACTGATTCTCTCTAATAAATCATGTACATAACCTTTATATTTTTTCTCTTTTTCATCCCAATACGAGATTGGGAAAAGATCATCCTGAACCGTATATCGCACGACTGGATTAACATTTTCATTTCGTAAAATCTTTAAATTTTCTTGATCATTTAGGAAATAAACATCTGCCGAATTTAATTTATTCTCCGTCAGTCCCTGTTTGTCAGCGTCAATAACTTTATTGATTGCTGACAATAACAGAGGCTCATTGTTATTGATCAATATACGGTTTGTTTGTACGCCTAAGTCTGGATCAAAAATCACTTTACCCAATGCTAAACGCTTTTGGCTTAAGTAGTGATTTAAGGAAACATAATTTGTCACCGTCGCATCCGCAATCCCTTGACGAATCATTTCCACAGAGCTGCTGTAGTTACGAGCCATAATAATATTGGGATAACCACGATCTTTGAGAATTTCACAATAAGATGTGCCTTGAATACAGACCCATTTCAAGCTAGCAAAGGGTTTTTCTTCCATGGCTTTATCGCGTAACCAAATAACGCGTACATTCTCATATAAAGGCTTAGAAAATAGGAACTTTCCTTCACGCGCAAGGGTTTGTCCAAAACCTATCGCCATATCCGCTTTACCTAGGCTGACGGCGTTAAGTAAGGCTTCAATGGTATCAAAGCCTTTATACTCAATGTTGATCCCGAGCTCTTTGGCTATCCCTGAGGCAAAATCATGCTCAATACCTATCGGCTCTTGACCTGTCCCACCCCAGTAAGGCATCCAGACTTCTTTTAATACTGCAATGGTGACTGTAGATTTTTGCTCTAGATACGCTTGCTCATTCGGATCCAAATAATCTGCAGCACGCACAAATAATGCAAAAACACTTAACAGTAATGTAAAGAAATATCGTTTCAATCGTCACAGACCCATGGCAGAGATCACACTTATGGATAAATAATAATGTACTAAAGCTAAGATAAGCAATGTTATTAATAGTTTTAACGTAAACAAACCGTAATATTTCATTCTCATCATGCTCCTGAAGGAAATTTCCTACAAGTGAAATTGGGTGGTGTGAATATGATTTTTCTCAGCACCAACCAATATCATGCAAATGCATAGTTCTGACCAAAACTTTACGTAACTATTACACTTTTCACCACATTTCGGCTTGCACTGACAAAACTATCACACCTATAATCCCCGCCGCTCAAGCTGTTGAGCATTAAAATCCTTTTGACTAGGAGCTCATGGACTTCAAGCCTATTCTTTGTCAAGGGAAATATACTGTGTAATTACAGCATCTCGTTAGGCGAGGCTCCTGTACAAACATAGGCCACTGATCTCACGACATCCAGAGATGCCCAAGATCAGGACAGTTTTCATCGGATTAAGGTGTTAACCCAAGTGGCTTTCGCGTGAGCGAATACGTTGTGCAGTGCTGAAGCTGGGACTCGGGGATGAAGCCTTTTTCATACCATTTCCTTTTCGCTCGTCCAATTACTGCTGTTTTCTTGCATCAAAGTTCAAACAATTCAGGTCTGTCCTGAGTCACATGAGGTATGTGTGATGAATGTAATGAAAACAAACCACTCTGTTGTTGCGGCAGCACAACTGAAACAACTCAATGAATTTGCTCGCAAACTCGCGCACTCTTCACGTCGCGATAAGTGGGTGGAAAAACTGTTCAAACTCACCGAACAAGAAATTCATTTTGCTTTACAACAGCTCACAGGGGAACAACTGGCTGAACTGATCCTGTTGCTATCAGCTCCGCGTGCAGGCCATTTACTGTGTGTTATGGATAGCAACGCCCTCAATCTTGGCTTGGCTTACGCCAATCCTCGCGTTGTCGAAAAAGCCTTACGTAGCTTAAATGAAGATGAGCTGCATGGCGTTTTCAACATGATGAATCCGATCAATGCGGAGCGTTATCGTGAACGTCTGCGCTGGGGAGAAGAGAGCGTTGCCGCACATATGCATACGCAGCGTCTGGCTCTGCTTGAATCACAAACTGTGGTTGAAGCGAAAGAGGTGCTGTATGAATCTTGGGGCGATTCACAAGCGCGCCATCGTCTTTACGTCGTCAATCAACATGGTTTGCTACTTGGGGCGATTGATCCTAAAGCGCTGCTGATGGCGCATTCCGATCAGGCGTTGAGTGACCTTATTGAGCCACAATGTCTGACTCTCGATGCCGATCTTGACCAAGAGCAAGCGGCGCGTCTGCTGCTTGAGCACAACTTATCGGTTCTGCCCGTCGTACATCAGCAGCAGTTAGTCGGTTTTTTCCATCTGGAAGAAGCGGTCAGTATCTTAGAAAAAGAAACCACGGAAGATGCTGAAATGCAAGGTGGCTCCATGCCACTTGATGCGAGCTATCTACAAACGTCACCTTGGCAATTGTGGAAAAAACGCATTGTCTGGCTTCTGGTACTGTTTGTGGCGGAAGCCTACACGGGCACGGTTTTACGCTCTTTTGAGGAGCAGTTGGAAGCGGCGATCGCCCTCGCCTTCTTTATTCCGCTACTCATCGGTACTGGTGGTAATAGTGGTACGCAAATTACCACCACCATAGTGCGCGCCATGGCTGTCGGTGAAGTGAGTTTACGCAATCTTGGCACCGTACTTCGCAAAGAATTGTCAACCAGCACACTGGTTGCACTGGCGATGGCAATGGCTGCGTGGATCCGTGCTTGGACGCTGGGTGTCGGCCCTGAAATCGGTTTGGTGGTGATGCTAACGATTCTGGCAATAGTGTTATGGAGTGCACTGGTATCATCGGTCATTCCAATGGTACTGCGCCGTATGAATGTCGACCCAGCGGTAGTCTCCGCACCGTTCATCGCGACCTTAGTCGATGGTACTGGGCTTATCATCTACTTTGAAATCGCCAAACTGATCTTGCCTGAATTGGCTTAACCCGCATTGGATTGAATGGATAACGAACACCGCCAGCGTCATGCTGGCGGTGTGGTATAAGTCCTTTTGTCTGCTCCGTAGTTACCGCAAACGCAGCAAGCTGACTCGATACAACAGCAAAGAGGCTAACAGAAATCCACAGCCCAACATTTTGTTAAATGGCATGGTTTCTTGGTAAATCACCACACTTAATACTAACGTCCACACTGGCTCCAACAGCATCAGTAGCGCCGCATTCGTCGGATTGGCACTCTTTTGTCCCATGGTTTGCATTAAATAACGCAAGCTAGTGGCCAGTAACACACTCAATGCAAACCACTTCCAGGTCACTAGACTGATGGTCGCAGGCCAACTTTCAGTTAACCAAGATAACGTGATACCCAAACAGCCTGCAGTAAACAATTGTAAGGTCGTCAATAACATAGGCGGAAGCTGGCTTGAGAAACGGCTATTGAAGTTAAAGTGCAGCGCCAAACAACATGAGGCCGCTAAAAACCACAACTGATTCGCGGCAAATTGCCAAGTGCCATTCCATGCCAACAAGAATAGTCCCACGACCGCCACGGGCAGTGAAAGCCAAAAGGCACGAATCGGTCGCTGTCCGAAAATCGGCCATGCCAATAGCGGCACAAACAACATAGAGAGGCTCATGATAAACGCGCCCTCACCCAAGGTATCACTGATTGAAATGGCATGAATCCAACAAAACAGCGAAGCCGCCAATAACACACCGACTCCCATCGATTGTAAACAGGCTTGCCGTGAGGCTTGTTTCAACGCATTCAAGCAAAATGGCAACAAACAAAGCGAGGCCGCGATAAAGCGTAAGCCAATAAAGCCAAACGGGGGCAATTCTTGAATCGCTTGCTTCGAGAAAACCCAGCCTCCCGCAGCTAATAGGGTGGTCACAACAAGCAACAATTCAGCAGGAAAACGAGTACGCATGGTTCATAAGATTGATAAGAAGAGTTATGACAGCGATTGTGCGCGAAAAGCGTGCCGCATACCAGCGTCGATTCCCTTTAGGCATCGACTCACCTATCATTGAGCAAAAATCGAACGAACAATCAAACTTACTAAAAAACATAAAATTTTAGTATTTAGTTTCAAATAAAAACCACAAAACTAGATTAATAACCTGAGTTTTTCAATTTTTCATAGTTTGCAAACTAAGCACATACGGAAAATTCCAGTGATTATGACCAGTGTCGCAAAATGATCATAACCACTAATAGGAGTAGGATTCGCCACATTATTATTTTTAGAGAAGTGAGATTTCAGTGAAAGACTCTCAGGAAGTGACCCATTTTAGTGCTGCCCGTTCCTCAAAATGGACTCAACATGATACCTATTGGTTACTGAGCCTATTTGGCACAGCAGTAGGTGCAGGGATTTTATTTTTACCGATCAATATTGGTTTAGGAGGATTCTGGCCGCTGGTGCTAATGGCAGTCTTAGCCTTTCCTATGACCTATCTTTCGCATCGTGGACTGGCGCGTTTTGTACTTTCATCACGTCGTCCAAATGCCGATTTTACTGATGTGGTGGAAGAACATTTTGGCCAAAACGCTGGCCGATTGATTTCCCTACTCTATTTTTTATCGATTTTTCCTATTCTGCTTATCTACGGTGTTGGCCTTACCAACACAGTCGATAGTTTCTTGGTTAACCAAGCGGACATGGTACCGCCGCCACGCGCACTACTTTCTGGTGCTTTAGTGTTTGGGCTTATCGCTATCATGCTCAGTGGCGAGAAAATCATGCTGCGCGCTTTTGCCATCATGGTTTATCCGCTGGCGGCGATCCTTGCCCTACTCTCGCTGTATTTGATCCCTTACTGGTCAATGCCTTCGTTTGATTTTCCGCAAACCAGCGATTTTCTGCACACCGTATGGCTGGCCGTACCGGTAGTGGTGTTCTCATTCAGCCATGCTGCGGCCATTTCAAGTTTTGCCAATATCCAACGTCGCCATTATGGTGAACAAGCCGATCAAAAGTCAGAGCTGATTCTGCGCCACACTAGCGTGGTCTTAATTTTGTTTGTGTTGCTGTTTGTCTTCTCTTGTGTACTTGCCCTTTCGCCACAAGCACTGCAAGAAGCCAAAGCACAAAACATTTCGGTGCTGACTTATCTGGCCAATGTCACTGACAACCCATTTATCGCGACGCTCGGGCCACTGGTCGCCTTCATCGCCATCACCTCTTCCTTCCTCGGCCACTTCTTAGGGGCGCGTGAAAGTTTATCTGGCCTACTGACCAAAAACTTAGGGGTATCACTACGTTTGGCGGAACGTCTCACCATCGGCTTTTTATTTGTCACCATCTGGATCGCTGCAATCCTCAACCCAAGCATTTTGGGCATGATGGAGGCGCTTTCGGGCCCAGTCATCGCAATGATTTTGTTCATTATGCCGATGATTGCCGTCTTCAAAGTGCCCGCCCTGCGTGAACATCAAAAACGTTTCAGCACTTTCTTCGTGTTACTGGTTGGATTGCTCGCCGTTTCTGCTCTGCTCTACAGTTTGCTTCACTAAATTTCCTGCGCTATTGGCTCCCAGTTGGGAGCCAAATTCCACACTGCCCCCTATTCACAACACCTCTTATATGACACTGTTGCCTTCACCATCGTACACGCATGGCAGTACGAAAATTGGCCTCTGCTTAGGCAATGCTCTTCTAACGGTCAGCAAGATGAAAGACATAAGATTCTGCTCGGCCTAAATACCATTAGAAAATGTACGGCAAATGACCATTGACGATAGTGTGACTGAGTTCTAACTTTTAAACTCAGTCGCTCAACAATTGGAGGTTTGCCAATGAAACGCAATAGCAAGAGTTATCGTCTAAAACTGATAAGAGAGGTCGCCACTCGTAAGCAACAAGTAGAAAGCTGCAGCGATCCCATGGCTCGCTACATTTATGAAATGATGACCCAAGTAAAAGATCCGAGTGCTAATGAACCGCGTAAATTTGCGGGCAACCATTTCGATGATCAAGTAGGAGGTTGGGTCAGTGATTTGTGGTCTGAATAGACAGGTCAAAACAGAGTCTGCTGAGCGTCAGTCGGCGGTACTGTACTCTCGCTCAGATTTTCCGTTTTGCTCTGACCACGCGCCTCCAGCTGTTTACGGCGATAACGTTGCCGACAGAGTTTAATCACATGTAATTGCTGCGCAGGAGTCATGCTCAGCCACTCAAAACGCTCCTCACGCTTACGTAAACAACCTTTGCAATAGCCTTTCTCATCAACACTGCATACCCCAATGCAAGGGCTGACAATATTGAAAAACTCCAATTGCTCCATAAGTGAATCACATCCTTTTCTACTGGCTTCGTAGTGGCTTATAAGGCGACTAGGTTCAAAGTTTCATATAAACCATGACCTTATGCTGACAAAAACAGTGTTTTATTGACTATACTGTGCGGGTTTCCACATTCGGAGTGAATAATATGAAGCTTAGTTCAAAATCATTACTTGCCGCAATCACCCTTCCTGTATTGATGACCGCCTGTGCAAGCAATGGTGATGCCGTGCAGATTACCGCTCAAGATCTTCAACACCATAATTGGCAACTGACTCAAATTGATGGCAAAGATGTGGTGAAAAGCGAACACGAGCAAGCACCACGTTTGGAGATCGGTGAACAGATGATGGCCAGCGGGAATGCCGGCTGTAATAACTTCTTTGGTAAGGCTGAACTCAAAGATAACCAATTCCGCATTGAGAAAATGGGCATGACCATGAAAATGTGTATTGGTGATGCCATGGATACTGAACAAGCCGTGTCACAAACCTTGACTGACTGGAGCCAGATCACCCTGACCAAAGAGACGCTGACGCTGAAGAACGATGTTCACACGCTAACCTTTACCCTGCGTGACTGGGTCAAATAACGCCTTTCCCAGAGCAGTAGTTTAACGTCGGCATAAGATAACGGCAGCGCACATCGCTGCCGTTTTTATTTCACCCTCTTTAATCCTGACCTCGCCACACTTAAGGCAAGCAAAACAAGCATTTTGAATTTTTTCCTTCATAATGAAAGACAAGCATCTTTCACCCGGTCTAGAAATACTGTAAAGCCGAAATTTTAAGGACAATTCATGAAAAAAATGCTGACTTTTCTCACGACCTGCGCCCTCTCATTTGGCGTTTCTGCGCAATCATGGGAAGAGATTACCGAGAAAGCCCGCGGACAAACGGTTTATTTCCATGCTTGGGGTGGTAGCCAAGAGATTAACAGCTACTTGCGCTGGTCTGCTGACCTACTCAAATCCCGCTATGGCGTCACCTTGCAGCATGTGAAAGTAACGGATATCGCCGAAACGACTACCCGTTTGATCGCAGAGAAAGCGGCAGGAAAAAATGAGCAAGGCAGTGTCGATTTGGTTTGGATTAACGGTGAAAACTTCAAATCAATGAAAAACAACCAGTTACTCTACGGGCCATTTGTCGAAGATTTACCTAACTGGCCGAAAGTCGACAAAAGCTTACCCGTTGACAGCGATTTTTCCGAGCCCACTGAAGGCTTAGAAGCACCTTGGGGCGTCGGACAATTGGTGTTTATTCATGATAAGCAGCAAGTGAACAATCCTCCGGCTTCATTTGCCGAGCTGCTCAGCTATGCGCAGGCTTTTCCAAACCGCATTAGCTACCCACAGCCCCCTGAATTTCATGGTACCAGCTTCTTGAAAGCAGCCCTGATCGAACTGACTCACTATGCGCCGGAACTCAATCAAACCGTAGAGCCTGCCACATTTGAACAGCTCACCCAACCACTATGGCAATACTTAGATGAATTGCATGCTGTGGCATGGCGCAAAGGCAAACAGTTCCCCGCTGGCTCTGCCCAGATGATGCAACTGCTGGATGATGGTCAACTAGACCTCGCGATCACCTTTAACCCGAATGCGGTATTTTCAGCGCAAACCACTGGCAAGCTCGCACCGACAGCGCAAAGCTATGCGATGAAAAAGGGCGCTTTAACCAATATCCACTTCTTAGCAATTCCTTGGAACGCTAACGCAAAAGAAGGGGCGCTGGTGGCGATTAATTTCCTCCTGAGTGACGAAGCACAATCTCGTAAAGGAGATTTGTCTATTTGGGGCGATCCTTCCATATTGAAACCTCAGTTTCTGACAGGCAGTGCCAAAAATACCATCCTATTCCCTGCGATTGCTGAGCCGCACCCAAGTTGGCAAAGCGCGCTCGAAGCAGAATGGCAAAAGCGCTACGGTAATAGCTTAAAGTAACGGTTGTCAGACCATGCTTAGAACTGCCTATTGGGGTTTCATTTTGCTTTGTGTCGCGCCGATCCTACCTGGGTTGGCGGGAGTCTTGATCTCAGCCTCAGGCTATCTACCCGTACTTGGGCATCACCACGTATCTTGGCAGGGTTTTAGTCAAGTTTGGCAATGGCAAGGCGTTGAATACGCCTTGCTCCTTTCTGTTACTTCGACCCTATTCAGCACTTATCTTGCCCTCTTGATGAGCTTCGCCATTTTGCAGCGATTTTGGTTTCATCCTCGCTGGAAGCGCATAGAAAACAGTTTATCTATCCTGCTTGCCTTACCCCATGTGGCCTTCGCGATCGGTTTTGCTTTTTTGTTTGCCTCGACCGGTTGGTTGGCTCGTCTGCTCTATTATGGCTTCGAACTCCGTGACAACTCGCAGGAGATGACGTGGTTGGTGCACGACCCTTACGCCATCGGCCTTACTATCGCTCTGGCGCTAAAGGAAGTGCCATTTATTCTGTTGATCAGCTTGCCCATTTTACAGCAGTTGAATTTAACCAAGATGAAAATGCTCAGTGCTTCACTGGGTTATTCGGAGCCACAAATGTGGTGGAAGATTGTTTTCCCGCAGTGGCTGCGCAAAATCCGCTTTACTTTGTTTGCCGTCGCCGCATACGCCATTTCCGTGGTCGATTTCAGCTTAGTGTTAGGGCCGACCACTCCCCCGACGTTTTCAGTCCTAGTTTGGCAGTGGTTTAATGAACCCGATTTGAACCTACTCCCCAGAGCCGCCTCTGGTGCGGTAGTGCTATTACTTCTCGCAAGCATGGTTTTAGTGGCGATCGTTGCGCTTGAGTGGTTATTCACTCGCGGCTATCGCGCGTGGCAATCTTCCGGTCGCTCTCACTTTCCTTTGCCTCACAAAAGCATACTCACGCTCTTGTTCACCATTTCAGGAGCCATGATTCCGCTCACATTGATTTGGAGTTTGGCACAGCGCTGGCGCTTCCCAGACCTCTTCCCAACCCAATGGACGGGACAATTTTGGTATGACGAGTGGCCGAATGTTCTGCACAACATGGAAACCAGCGTTTTGCTTGCCCTTGGCTCCGGTAGTTTAGCGTTATTGTTGGGCATCCTTGCCCAAGAGTATCGGCTGCACACTCAACGGGCGATCCCGGTTTACATCATCGCGTTACCTATGTTGCTGCCCCAGCTCTCCTTGTTGTTCGGTATTCAAGTTTTGACTCTGCTGATGGCTTCTCAAGCCTATACTTGGTGGGTGGTATGGGCACACACATTTTTTGCATTTCCCTTAGTTTACTTAGCCTTAAGTGGCCCTTGGCAAAGCTACAATTCGAATTTCTCAAAGATTGCGCGCAGTTTGGGTAAGAGCGAATGGCAAATTTTCTGGAAAATCAAATTGCCATTGCTGTTTCCTGCCCTGCTTTATGCGTGGGCCGTCGGGATCAGTGTCAGTTTGGCGCAGTATCTCCCCACCTTGATGCTCGGCGGCGGACGCTTAACCACTATCACAACAGAGGCCGTTGCCCTTTCTAGCGGTTACGATCGTCGAGTGACAGCCATTTACGCCCTCTGCCAAGCACTCCTGCCTTTTGTGTTCTTTTCAATAGCTCTGCTACTCGGACGCATGCAAATTCACCGCTACCGAGCAGCACAATTGACAACGGTATTTCATGATATTTTCTCTCGAAAACCTCGCCATCCATAAACAAGATGGCCACTGCCTTTTGGCAGAGTTTAATTTGACTATCGCAGAAGGCGAGATTGTGAGCCTAATGGGCCCTAGTGGCTGCGGCAAATCCACCTTACTGAGCGTGATTGCGGGTCATCTCGCCACGGATTTTACGTTTCAAGGTTCGATGAAACTTGGGGATATGCAGCTCAATACCTTACCGGCTCATCAACGCCAAGTAGGCATGCTTTTTCAAGAAGATTGGCTTTTTCCACACCTCAATGTGTGGGAAAACTTAGCGTTTGCGTTGCCGAATTCGATTAAAGGCGAACAACGTAAGAAAAACGCTTATGCCGCTTTAACGAAAATTGCCCTCTCTGAGCTGGCTTGCTCGTTTCCCGAACAGATTTCTGGTGGCCAACGGGCACGGATCAGTTTGATGCGCATGCTGCTCGCCGAGCCCAAATTAGTCCTGCTGGATGAACCCTTCAGTAAATTAGATAAAGCCTTACGCAGCCAATTTCGAGATTGGGTTTTCAATCAACTGACCAGCGCAGGGATCCCAACACTCATGGTCACTCATGACCATGAGGATGTGCCAGTGGGCAGTCGTGTCATTGAATGGCCCGTCATTGAGCAAGAAACAGAGGTAAACCATGCTTGATCACTACGCGATAAAAATCATTCGCTGGCCACTTCATCAAGCCGCAGAATTGCTCGATGAAGCGGGCGTCACCGCCAATCAAACCACGATATTTGGCTTTGTGATTGGGGCGTTATCATTACCTGCGCTTGCGATGCAGCAATACTGGCTCGCCTTGTTATTGATTGTGGTTAATAGGCTCTGCGATGGACTGGATGGTGCCCTCGCGCGCCGCCAAGGGCTGACAGATGCGGGAGGATTTCTCGATATTAGCCTCGACTTTCTGTTCTACTCTTTAGTGCCGTTTGGCTTTGTCCTCGCGAACCCAGAACATAACGCGGTCGCGGGCGCTTTCTTGATTTTTGCCTTTATCGGGACGGGTAGTAGCTTTCTTGCTTTTGCAGTCATGGCCAGTAAGCGTAACATCACCAATCCGGTGTATCAGCACAAATCCTTGTATTACATGAGCGGACTCACCGAAGGCACGGAAACCATCGCCTGCTTCATGTTGATGTGTTTATTGCCTCACTCTTTTTCAACCCTAGCTTGGCTGTTTGGTGCTGCCTGTTGGTTTACTACGGCAACACGCATCTATTACGGTTTTCAAACCTTGCAACACGTCGAACAAGGGTAAAGTTCGCGCCCTCACGTGAGTTGATCGATACGTTGAGGGCAAAATGAGAACGCTCGCCTACTCTTTCACCCCCACTTTCAGCGTTGGCCAGGGCAAATCCCAAGGTGATAGCCAATTTTCAATCCCTTGATTCACCGCTTCTTCGTGCCATTTTTGACCTAAGTGTGAAAACTGGCGCGGATCGCACAGCCATTGGTAAACCTCACCTTGATAGGTAAAACGCAAGGCAAAAGCGTGCAAATAACCGCGATCTGACTTATCCGTCGTATTGTAAATAGGATCCCCCACAATCGCAGAACCAATCGATTTTAACGCTACGCGAATTTGGTGGGTTTTTCCGGTATGGGGCTTACACAAAAACAAGCGCTCCCCCGGTGCTGCGGTCGCGGAGAAAAATTGCGTGATCGCCGGATTTTCTTGCGAGCTCAACAACTTCCATGATGAGCGACGTGAGCGCTCCATATCTCCGCAGATCAAACCTTGTTTTTTCTTCGGCTTTTTACTGCCAATCGCCAGATAGAATTTTTCAACCTTGCGCTTAGCAAAGCCTTGCGAAAGTTCACTGGCCGAGGTGGCATTTCTTGCCAACAACAAAATCCCTGACGTCATCTTATCCAACCGATGCACCAAGTAGAGCTGGTCATCCCCTGTTTGCGTCGCCACTTCTTGCAGCAACATGGTATCGCCATCATCTTTATGGACCGATACGTTGGGGTGTTTATTGATAAGCAGAAAATCAGGATGGGTAAACAGAATATCAAACATAAATACGCCTCACATTACAGGACACATTATGTACTTTCTTGACACAAAAGAAAAATGCGCTTTTTATCAAAATTTAACAAAATAGATATAGCATTTATCTAGTCAGATACTTAATGATCAATAAATAAATCTAAACCAAAGGAATACAATGATACTTTTAACTAGCACTTGGGGTTGTCTACTTAAAGATTGGATACGCAAAGAAAATATTAATAATGAAGTTGTGGAAACACAGCTTTCCCTTTGGAAAACCATGGGTAAAATCCCTCTTAATGAATGGATCTCCCTAGCTGAAAAAACACGAGAAATACATAAAGTATCGGCAGCTGCTGGAATAGAAATAGGCAGTTGTATATCCCCCTATCATGCTGGAATTCTAGGCTATTTAGCAACATTCTGCGAATCTGTTGAAAAAGCAATCACTTACTACGTTAAGTATGAAAAACTCTTCCAAACTGATGTATGTGCAAGTTTTTTTGTTGATGAAGAAAAAGGTGAGGTAGAATTAAGTTGGCCAGGAAAATTGACAAACCTTTTGTATGAAGAATGCTCGGCTTCCGCATTATTTACATTCATTAATAACTATTTAGATTATCCATTGCAATTAAGTAGCATTGATTTTTCATTCCATGGCTCTACAGAAGCAAAAAGTATATGTGAACGTTTTTTTTCTTGTGAAATAAACTATAACAGCCCCAGATATGCACTTCGTACAAAAATAGAAGAAATAAGAAGACCGCTATCCTCAAGTGATATTAATTTGCTCTATTACTTAGAAAAGCAAGCTATGTATATTATGCAACAGCAGCCCTCAATCAGCTTCCTAGATACATTAAGAATACGAATTAAAGATTTATTAAAAAACGGTGACATCAACTTGGATAAATTATGCCAAGAAATATCACTTTCACCTCGTACTTTTCAGCGTAGACTAAATGCCTATAATACAAATTGGAAAGACTTAGTTGATCAAGTTAGATCCGAACTTGCTAATGAGTACATTAAAGACCCATCAATTAGTTTTACCAAACTAACAAGTTTACTTGGCTATAGTGAGCAAAGCTCTTTCAATCGAGCTTTTTATCGTTGGTTTAAAAAAACACCATCAGAATATCGAGTTTCAATAAGATAAGCGCCTAAAAATTACATATTAATATCTTGAACTGTAGCATAAGACTAAATCATTTTGTCATTGATCGATTTTAATATGGTCTCAAATGACAAATTTTTGTCCGGTATTGTCAATACATGACTATAGATACCCTGTAGATTGATTCATGCTCTTAAGTTTATGAGTCGTTGAGCATATTAACTATGCTCATGTTTTTTGAATCGATTAAAAGGTATAAAAATGAAAATTTTAAATTTATCACTCATTATATTAAGTTTAATATCTATAGAATCTTATGCAGCAGGTCTTTCTCCCGGCACGGTATTAGACGAAAAACATCAAGCCAAAACACATCGCCTCGTTGAAAATTTCGTACAAACACGCAAGAGTGACGGCTATCTTACATTGGTAGGTGGAGAGATCATCGGTAATACCAACAATAAGTTTGAGGTCAACGTCGGCCCACATAATACCAATATTGGTTCTGTTATAGGTAGTATAGACCTTAGCTTTAATCCTAAGGATGTCGAGTGTGCTCGTGGAGTCTATTTTTCGTTGAGCGTAGGTAATGATATACCATTTTCTCTTAATCCAACCTGTGATGCTTTATTTCATGGCGCTATTAAGCAAAGTTTTAGCCACAAAGTCGCGAGTATCGAAGTCCCCTTACCTGAGATTCCAATCGATCCAGCAGGTATATTTCGTCTCGGTGCAAAAATCGGTGCGGTGCTCAATGTTGGTACAGACTTAGAAGCAGGGCTAAAATTGGATGAAAATTCCAAACCTATTAATGTATATGCTAGTATAAGACCTTATATTTCAGGAAATGCCAATGTTAAAGGTTATGCAAAAATAGATACCATTATAAAAAGCATTGAAAAAGGAGCCCAAGGAAATTTAACCTTAATCAATGCTGGTACAAAAGCTTATGTAGAGACTGGATTAACTGAAAATGATAAATTTGAAATTAATGCCCCTCTTCAGTCATCTAATCTTTCAAAAGATTATCGACTTTATACTCGATTAAAATGGGATACTAGCGTAAAAGGCGGTAACGGGAGCATTGGCTTATATTGTGATATTAAACTATTTGGATTGGCCAGTATTTTTCATGCAAAAACTGATTTAGTAAGCTGGTCTCCAATCTATAACATAGAAAATACAATTTACGACAAAACCTCTTACCTTTAATCCCATAATTTAATTTATAGGCGCTAAATATAACCCAAAAGTATTTGGAGTTGTCACTGAACGACGAGGCAAAGTCATTCCCACAAGGGTATGATTATTTCATCTTATTATAGTGAATAAAATTTAGCCAGCATTGCTCAATTTAGCGCCTTTACTATGAGTAAAATATATGAAGAAAATAATCATTCTCTATACCATAGGATTACTTGTTTCACTAATTTTCAGTTATTATTTTTTCTTTAATAATCACAACCAAGAAAAACATCAACAAGGTTTATATTATACAGAGTCTTACGATTCAGTGACAAAAAATAAAAAGGCCGATGAAAATGCATACAAAACATATGATGTAAAATTAACCAGCACTCTCATAAATGGTACAGAAAAAATTAACCAGCAACTTGATAACTTCAAAATGAAGTTGCATTTCTCAGATGGAATTATTCAAGATGGAACCGTTTATGACATTACTACATCAGAAACCTCAGATGAAATACCAATCTATTTACCGTTCACATACAAATATAAAAATGGATTATTTCAAGACATTTCACTACTTGACTTATCACCAGATCACAAACTAAATTTAATACAAACAATTCTTAATGATTTTTCTTATTCCACTTCTACAGATGAAGTTGTATTGAACTCAGCCTATATGGAAAGAAAATACATATATAATAAAAATGTTAAGCAAGTAACCAGAAAAAAAATCATAGTGACTGACCATAACGATAACTCAGATATATTGAATGAACATGAAAACTGGTTGCTTAATCTAAATAATGATGGCACACCTAGAGACTTAGCGAGTTACTTTTATAAAGAAATTAATTTTGAAAATGAAAGATTAAAAATCGAACAAGAAACATCAATAAAACAAATTTCAAATGAAAATATTTTAAAAACTCCTTTTTTAATACACTCAAATGCTTATTTAAAAACAAAGAAAAACAACCATTTGCAAAATGATGAAGAATTTTATATCAACGAATCAAACTTTAACACTTCCTTAGTTGAATTTGATAATCAACCTGACCTTGAAACTGCATTTTATCTTGGTCAATATCTTGCTCAACAAGGCAGCAAATTTATAAAACAACTACTCATGGATGAAAAAACAAGTGACAGTCTCCACTCAAGTATTATTTTTGCTTTAGAGCGTTCAAAATCTGTAGAAGCTGAAAATATTCTAGCTGAACTAGCACAGGATCACTCTCTAGCAGAGAATGACAGACTTAGAGCAATTATATCAATTTCTAAAATGGGTGAAACAAATTCGTCAAATGCACTGTTAACATTACAATCTTTACTCAATGATGAAAATCTTTTAATTGCCAATACTGCCATGCTGAACATCGGTATTCTCGGCACACAAACAGAGCAACTAGGTGAAGAAGTTACAAACATCCTTAAGCATGCCTTAGAAAATACTCAGGATAAATATTTTACTTTATCGGCCATTTATAACTTGAAGACAGACCAGCTAACCGATGATGTGTCTGCTTACATTAATAGTGCTCATCCAGAAGAGCGAAAGCTAGCTGCTAAGATTCTGGCTAGAAATACTCCGTCAGTTACAAAATTAATTGAACAACTGTCGATTGAAAAAAACCCAACGGTTATTAATACGATTACAGAGTCACTTATACAAAATCAAGAGATAAAGCTGACACAAGCACAAGCAAACCTAGTAAAGGAAAAGATTCTTCAGGAAAGTGTAAACTCCATTATTGGTTTGAGTTATCTTAAGTTATTCATGAAAGCTACAGCATATAACGAAGAGAATGTTTCTTTTATTGAACGCTTAAAAAGCGACCATTCATTATCTGAAGATACAAGAAACTTGATAACTCAATGGATTGAAAATAATTAAACTAC